>USBI01000028.1 GCA_900552945.1 uncultured Oscillospiraceae bacterium | reverse complement strand
TGTATAAGAGACAGCGGTTATATCGAACGAAGCAATCCGGTCACCCGTCTGGTCGCCGAACAGTATCTCCAGCCGTTTTTGCACGGCGAGGTGGATACTCTCATCCTCGGCTGCACCCATTATCCGATCATCAGCGAACTGATCGGCGATGTTGTGGGCGAAGAGGTCACACTGGTAAATCCAGCAGTGGAGACCGCAAGGCAGACTGAGCGCATTTTAATGAAGAACGATCTGCTCGGCGACGAATCCCTTCCCGGGCATACCGAATATTTTGTAAGTGACGATCCGGAATCCTTCAGCGAGGTGGCTTCCATCTTTTTGCAGGAGCAGGTCTCCGCTGAGGTGAATCTGGTAGACGTTGACAGCCTTTAGAGGTGAATCATGAAAAAGGATGTTTTTATTGAGATACGCGGCCGTCAGCAGAACGACGAGGGCACCGATGTGACCGAGCTGCTGACCGAAGGACTTCTCTGCCGTCAGAACGGCAAATATTATCTCATCTACGACGAATCGGAAGCGACCGGTTATGAAGGCTGCCGCACCACCCTCAAGCTGGAGGATGAGCGAAAGATCTCCATGCGCAGAACAGGCGCCAGCCGGTCTGAGCTCACCATTGAACGCGGTGTGCGCAATGTGGGGTTCTACGGAACCGTTGCCGGTGATCTTCAAATCGGCGTTTTTGCCGAAGAAATCCAAAACCGCCTGACCGACGAGGGTGGGCAGATCTATTTTAAGTACCAATTGGATGTTAACTCGGTCTTTCTGAGTGAAAATGAAGTGACCATTAATGTAAAAAGCGAGTAGAATATTACGGAGGGTATAAAGCGAATGAAAAATCTGGTTAAATCCGCTAACGAGCAGTTAAGCGATCTGCTCATGAACGCACTGGGACAGGCCATTGGTGAAGGCGAACTTCCCGCAGAGCCCATCCCGGCTTACACCATCCAGATTCCAGCGGATAAGTCACACGGGGATTTTGCCGCAAATATCGCCATGGTTTCCGCCAAGGCGTTCCGGATGGCTCCCCGCAAAATCGCGGAAGCAATCGCCAAGCACATCGTGCTGGACGGAAGCTGCTTTGAACGGGTAGAAATCGCGGGGGCAGGCTTTTTGAATTTCTTCCTTTCGCACCGCTGGTTTGAGGATACCGTCCTCGCAGTCAGCGAAGAAGGTGAAAATTACGGCCGCTCCGATTACGGAAAAGGCAAAAAATATATGGTGGAGTTCGTTTCCGCCAATCCCACCGGGCCCATGCACATCGGCAACGCGCGCGGCGGTGTAATCGGTGACAGCCTTGCTTCGGTGCTGGAGCACGCGGGATTTGACGTAACCAAGGAATTCTACGTCAACGATGCTGGAAATCAGATCAACAAGTTTGCTCTTTCTCTGGATGTGCGTTATCAGCAGATCTTCAAAGGGGAAGAAGCAGTTCCGCTGCCGGAAGACGCTTACCACGGCGCGGATATTACCGAACACGCACGCAAATTCGCCGAGCTGCACGGTGACTCTTACCTGGACAAGCCGGAAGAGGAGCGGCGCAAGGCGTTGGTCGATTACGCGCTCCCGCTCAACATCGCCGGCCTCAAGCGCGACCTTTCCCGCTACGGAATCGAATACGACGTATGGTTCCGTGAGAGCAGCCTGCATGAAAGCGGTGCTGTCATGGACGCGATCAACAAACTGACCGAGCGTGGCTACACCTACGAAAAGGACGGCGCCGTCTGGTACAAAAACGCGGAGATCCTGCACAAAAATCTGCTGGCGCAGGGCAAGAGCGAAGAGGAAATCGCAAAGCTTGAACTGAAAGACGATGTTCTCATCCGCGCAAACGGAACGCCGACCTACTTCGCGGCGGACATTGCTTACCACTACAATAAATTCGCGGTGCGCGGATTCGACCGGGTCATCAACATTTGGGGCGCTGACCATCACGGACATGTTGCCCGCTTAAAAGGCGCCATGGACGCTATCGGCCTGGATGGAAACAAGCTGGACGTTGTACTGATGCAGCTGGTTCGCCTCATGCGAAACGGTGAGACCGTGCGTGTGAGCAAGCGCACCGGAAAGTCGCTGACCCTTACCGATCTTCTGGATGAAGTTCCGGTGGATGCGGCGCGTTTCTTCTTTAACCTCCGGGAAGCAAGCTCTCACTTTGATTTTGACCTTGGCCTCGCGGTAGAGCAGTCCTCCCAGAATCCGGTCTATTATGTGCAGTACGCGCACGCGCGCATCTGCAGCATCCTTTCCAATCTTGCCGCGGAAGGGATTTCGCCGAAAGCGGTGACCGGCAAGGAACTTTCTCTTCTCACCGCGCCGGAAGAAATCGAACTCATCCGCTTCATTGCATCCTACCCGAATGAGATCATTGAAGCCGCGAAGAATTACGATCCGTCCCGTATGACACGGTACGCGAGCGAACTCGCTTCCCTGTTCCACAAATTCTACAATGCATGCCGTGTAAAATGCGGTGAAGAGGATCTGATGCAGGCACGGCTTGCGCTCTGCCTTGCAACCAAAACGGTCCTTTCCAACCTGCTTGGCATGCTGCATATTTCCGCTCCGGTCACCATGTGATCCGGCTAAACTGTTTTTGATTGGAGGATGTTATGGATTTTCCCCAACGGGGGCACTGGCTTTTAGACGGTGCAACCGGGACCAGCTTAAAACACACTGGGCTGGAACCAACACACTGTACTGAACAATTCGCGTTGGACCATCCGGATGAGCTCATCCGCCTGCAGTCCGATTTTATCCGTTCCGGAGCCGATTTGTTATATACTCCAACCTTCGGCGGAAACCGCGCGCGGCTTTCCGCTTATGGAATGGGGCATCAGGTGACGGAACTGAATCACCGCCTGGTGTCACTGAGCCGCCGGGCCATTGAACAAGCAGGAGCAGAAAAATCAATCCTGCTTGCAGGCGACCTTTCTTCAGCGGGGCTGCCCATCGGCCCGGAAGAGGAAGGCACCTTTTCAAAGCTTGTCAGTATATACGCCGAACAGGCTTATGCGCTCAAGCAGGCGGGCGTGGACCTTTTCGTCATTGAAACGATGACCTCTCTTACCGATGTCCGCGCTGCCGTGCTTGCCTGCCGTCGGTTTGATCTGCCGGTCATGGCCAGCATTACAGTAGATGACGAAGGAAAGACCGCTTCAGGCACAACAGCGCTCACCTGCCTTGTTGTGCTGCAGGAACTGGGCATCTGCGCGTTTGGCCTCAACTGTTCCCTTTCTCCGGAACAAATGGCTCCTTTGTTTGAAGAGCTTTCCGCTTTTGCGAAGATCCCTCTTTTCGCGAAACCGGCGGCAAGCTGCCCACAAACACATGACGCACCGGCGTTTTCGCTTTCTCCGCAGGAGTTTGCAAAAGGGTTTCCCGCTCTGTTCCGGGCCGGCGTCACCATTGCGGGTGGATGCTGCGGCACTACTCCCGAACACCTCACGGCTGTGCGGCAAGAGATGGATGGGTTTGACTTTTCATCGGTCAAACGGGAACATCACTCTCGTGAACTGGTACTCACCAGCGTGCACGATACCTTCTGTTATGACTTGGATATGGTGGAATTTTCACCCATTCTTCGCCCGTCTTCGGATATGTCCGACCAATTGATGGAGATGGAAGACGAAAGTTACGACATTATCTCCATCCAAATTGATACTATGGACGAGGCCATCGCCTTCGCGGAAAATGACCACATGGCAAAACTGCCAGTCAGTCTGCTTTCAGACAATGAGCTCGCCTTAAAAACCGCACTGCTTTTATACAGCGGGCGTGCGGTTGTAGACACGCGCAGCGCTCTGGATCACGACTTTCTGCAAGAGATCGCCCGGAAATACGGCGCCGTTGTTTATTGATATTTGTATTATTTTGTTTAATTATACAATTCGTTTAAAATAAAGCCGCTTTTTGGCGGAATACAGGAGCGTTCAATATGAAACTTGGTATGGTAGGTCTTCCAAATGTTGGAAAAAGTACATTGTTTAATGCCTTGACAAACGCGGGGGCGGAATCCGCAAACTACCCGTTCTGCACCATCGAGCCGAACGTGGGCGTTGTTTCCGTTCCGGACAAGCGGCTGGATGCACTGGCTGAAATGTATCATCCGGATAAATTCACACCGGCTACACTGGAATTTGTTGACATCGCGGGGCTTGTCAAGGGCGCGTCCAAAGGTGAAGGATTGGGCAACAAGTTCCTTTCCAACATCCGTGAGGTAGACGCCATTGTACACGTTGTCCGTTGTTTTGAGGACCCGGATATCATCCATGTAGACGGCAGCATCGGCCCCAAAAGGGACATTGAGACCATCAACCTGGAACTGGTCTTTTCCGACCTGGAAATCCTCGACCGAAGAATTGACAAGGTCCGCAAAATGGTAAAGGCGGATAAAAAATATCAGACAGAGCTGGAATTTCTGGAAGCGCTGCATGCTCATCTGGAAGCCGGAAACAGTGCCCGCTCGTTTGACTATACACCTGAACAGCGTGAAATGGTCAAGAACGTCGCTCTGCTTTCCAACATGCCGGTCATCTACGCCGCTAATATGTGTGAGGATGATTTTATCAACGGCATTGACGAAAACCCCTTTTATAAAGAGGTAAAAGAGCTGGCGGACGCGGAGCACTCCGCTGTTCTCCCCATCTGTGCCAAAATCGAAGAAGAGATCGCCGATATGTCCGCTGAGGACAAAGCGATGTTTTTGGAAGAACTGCACCTTACCCAATCCGGTCTCGACCGTATCATCACCGAGGGATATTCCCTTCTGGGGTTGATCTCCTACCTGACCGCGGGCAAACCGGAAGTGCGGGCATGGACCATCACCAAAGGAACAAAAGCACCGCAGGCAGCCGGAAAAATCCACACCGATTTTGAGCGTGGATTCATCCGCGCCGAAGTCATCTCCTTCGACGATCTTATGGCGTGCGGTTCCATGGCGGCAGCAAAAGAAAAAGGGCTGGTCCGCTTGGAAGGCAAAGACTATGTAATGCAGGACGGGGACATTGTTCTCTTCCGCTTTAATGTATAAGGAGGAGCCTGTATGCAGACTGCGGATAGCTGGACCAAGGTGACGCTGGACACAACCACCGAAGGCATTGAAATCGTAAGTGCGTTTCTCATTGAACACGGCGTAGGCGGTGTGGAAATTCAGGACGCGCAGGATTTTGAACATTTTCTGGGCGACACCGAAATCCACTGGGACTATGTGGATGAGGAACTGATGAAGCTCAAAGACGCGCAAACAGTGATCACCTTTTACCTGCCGGACAACGCGCAGGGGCAGGACATGTTTCTTTCCATCCAGGGCGGACTAAAAACCCTTCCCTCTCTTTGCGATGGTGTAGAACTTGGTTCTCTGCGTTTAAACCGCGCAACCGTCCACGAAGAAGATTGGGCAACCGTTTGGAAGCAGTATTATCACCCCACCCCCATTGGAGAAAAGCTTCTGGTGGTTCCTTCCTGGGAGCTGGATGAGGTAGCGAATGACGAACGGGTCAAACTGGTACTCGACCCCGGTATGGCGTTTGGCACCGGCACTCATGCCAGCACCCGCCTCTGTCTGGAACTGCTGGAGCAAGCTGTAAAACCGGACGATGAGATGCTGGATGTCGGCTGCGGAAGCGGCATTCTGGCAGTTGCCTCTCTTCTGTTGGGCGCCAAACGAGCGGTCGGAGTTGATATTGATGAACTGGCCGCAAAAATCGCCTTGGAAAACGCGGCGCTCAACCATGTGGAAGACCGCCTGACCACCTATGTCGGCGACCTGACCGACAAAATAACCGGAACATACGATGTCATCTGCGCAAACATCGTGGCAGATGTAATCATCCGCCTTTGCCCAGACATCCCTCAATTTTTGAAACCCGGCGGAGTCTTTATTACCTCTGGAATCATTGACACCCGCAAGGAAGACGTTGTCGCCGTCATTGAAAAAGCGGGAATCCGCATTGTTGCAATCAACGAGGATAACGGATGGGTAGCCATCCGCTGCACCATCTGATTTTATTAACCATAAAAATGCCGCCCCATATCGGGGCGGCATTTTTGTTTGTATTTGACACCAAAAAAGGCTTATACGGATTGATACCGCATAAGCCTTTCACGTTTCATTCCTGCTTAAATACCGCAGTCCTCATAATCGCGCCACTTTTCTTCATACACTTTTTTGGCATGCGCGCGATAGAGCAGATAAGCCAATGTGGAGGCCACCGCAGCTATGCCCAGCAGAATGGAAACAACGCTGATTGTCTTTTTCTGATCCTCTTTTTTCATAACTACTCCTCCAATACCAAATGAATATTCGCACCAAGGCTCTGATTTCATTATGCCACAGATCGACCTGTCGTGTCAACCTTGTCCACGTTTTCTTACACAATATTCATTTTATGTAAACAGACAGCATGATATGCGAAACGCTACACATTTTTGGGCAGTACTTTATTGGCAAGCGCTCCGGCAAATACCGCAATGAACAAACCGGAAATAGTGATTTCGGGAATCGCCAGTCCGAACAGATTAAACGCCGGTGTGGTCACGCCGTTGCTTAAACCAAGACCGAACACCAAAATAACCGCAACAATCATCAAATTACGGCTGTGGGTAAAATCAAGCTGTGCTTCCGCCAGCGTGCGCATACCAATCGCTGCGATCATACCAAACAGCACAATGGACATACCGCCCTTAACCGCGTCCGGAATCGCCTGCAAAACACCGCCGAACTTTCCAAACAGACCAAGCGCGATGGCAAAGACAGCCGCAATTTTGATAACAACGGTATCATATACTTTGGTTACTGCCAGAACACCAGTGTTCTCGGAATAGGTCGTATTAGCAGGACCGCCAAGCAGACCGGCGATTAAGGTTGCAACGCCATCGCCGAGCAAAGTCCGATGCAAACCGGGGTCTTTGAAAAAGTCTTTGCCAACGACCGAACCGTTGGTGGTGATGTCGCCGATATGCTCCATGAATGTAACAAAAGCGACCGGAGCGATAAGCAGCACCGACTGCAGATCCAGCTTCGGGAAGAGGAAGAAATCGCCGTTTACGCTCCAAAATGGATTGATCCAGGAAGCGTTCGCAATCAGATCAAAGTTTACAAGCGGGGTTTCAAACAGATGGAAACCATCGCACAGCAGAGAAACACCGTAACCAAGCACCAGACCAATTAGGATTGGCACCAGCTTAAAGAACCCCTTGCAGAAGACCGACACCAGAATGATGGCAACAAGCACGATCAGCGCAATTCCCCAGTTGCTGGACGCCATGGAAATACCAGTGGGAGCCAGCGTCAAACCAATAACTACAATGACCGGCCCGGTAACAACCGGCGGGAAAAACGAACGGACACGGTCCGCTCCAACCAGGCGCACGACAAAGGAAAGAATTACATAAACAACACCTGCGCAGCAGATGCCGCCGAGCGCATACGGTAAGCGTTCATAGTAAAGCGGGTCCGCAATCACAGCGGAAATCCCCTGCGTTTCCAGTTTTTCGAGCAGTTCGGGATTGCCGTTGATGCAAACCGCCTGCACCGCTGGGATGTAAGCAAAGCTCGAACCCAGAAAAACAGGAACCTTGTGGCCGGTAATAAAGTGAAAGATCAGTGTGCCAATGCCCGCGCAGATGAGTGCGACGGAGACGTTAAGGCCTGTCAGTGTCGGCACCAATACCGTGGAACCGAACATGGCAAACAGGTGCTGAACGCCCAATACAGCTTTTTTGGATGGATTCATACCCAAGCCCTCCAGATTTGTTTGACCGCCCGAAAACGGCGAAAGACGCCGTAAAAAATCCCACCGGCCGCGACCGGCAGGAGCGGGCATAGATTTAAACTTTGTCCTTTATTTTACTGTATTATGAACGAATTGTAAATACAAAAACGCACTTTTCGGCAGAACGCAACAAAAAAGCTCCTCCGTTTTGGAGGAGCTTTTTAAACCTTATTTTACATTGCTGCGGTCCACATACTGGGTATGCAAAATGTGATGGGCTTTCACGCTGCCCGGCTCACCGAAGAACTCATCGTAAATGGTTTTGATCATCGGATTTTCGTGGGATTTACGAATCGGCAGGTTCTTATCCTCTTCATAAATCGCTTTCGCACGTTCAGCACGCAGATCCACAAAGTTACGCACACCAGCAGGCTGAATTGGCTGACCGCCGCCGTTTACACAGCCACCCGGGCAAGCCATGATCTCGATGAAGTGGTAATTCTTTTCACCGGAACGTACTTTCTCAAGCAGCTCACGGGCATTGGCAAGACCGGAAGCAACCGCCACGTTAACATCCATACCCGCAACATTATAGGTTGCTTCTTTGATGCCGGCAGTACCGCGAACTTCGGTAAAGTCAACATTGCCCAGCTCTTCGCCGGTCAGTTTCTCAACCGCTGTACGAAGCGCCGCTTCCATAACGCCGCCGGTCGCACCAAAGATAACTGCCGCGCCGGTGGACTCACCAAGCGGATTGTCAAACTCTTCATCCGGCAGCTCTGCAAAGACAAGACCCGCGCGTTTGATCATGCGGGAAAGTTCTCTGGTGGTCAAAGCGATATCCACATCCGGAACACCGGCTGCATCCTGATGATCACGGCCAACCTCAAACTTTTTCGCAGTACAAGGCATGATGCTGACGACTACGATATCTTTCGGATCAAGGCCGTTCTTCTCCGCGTAATAGGTCTTAATGACCGCGCCGAACATCTGCTGCGGCGATTTGCAGGAAGAAAGGTTGTCAATCATATCCGGGAAATTATGCTCGCAGAATTTAACCCAACCCGGCGAACAGGAGGTGATCAGCGGAAGCGCTCCGCCGTTCTGAACACGGTCAAGGAACTCATGCGCCTCTTCCATAATGGTAAGGTCCGCAGAGAAATCCGTATCGAACACCTTGTCAAAGCCAAGACGGCGGAGGGCTGCTACCATCTTGCCTTTTACGTTGGTGCCTACCGGCATGCCGAAGGCTTCGCCAAGTGTAACGCGAATGGACGGCGCGGTGTTGACGATGACATGTTTGGTCGGATCGTTAAGAGCTTCCCAAACCTTGTCGGTGTCATCCCGCTCGGAAAGCGCGCCGGTCGGGCAAGCGACGATGCACTGTCCGCAGGATACGCAAGCGGTCTCATTGAGCGGTTTGTCAAACGAACTGCCGATATGGGTTTTGAAACCACGTTCGATCGGCCCAATGACCGATACACTCTGCTGAATGCCGCAGGCAGCTACACAGCGACGGCAAAGGATACATTTGTTGTTATCACGATACATATGCGGCGCGGAAGCGTCGATCTCGTAATGATCATTCGCACCGGCATAGAAATCAACATCATCTACGCCGTAGTCCTTACAAAGTTTCTGCAATTCGCAGTTTTCACTGCGCACACAGGAAAGACATTTTTTGTCATGGGTGGAAAGGATGAGCTCCAGCGTGAGCTTTCTTGCTTTCAGAACCGCCGGAGAATTGGTGGTGACTTCCATTCCCTCGTTGACCGGATAAACACATGCGGCGACAAGGCTTCTGGCGCCCTTTACTTCAACCACACAGATACGGCAGGCACCGATGGCGTTGATGTCTTTCAAATAGCAAAGCGTCGGAATTTCAATTCCATTGGCGCGTGCAGCCTGAAGAATGGTATAGTTCTTCGGTACGCTGTATGGAATTCCGTTGATTTTAATGTTTACATTTTCCATCTCGGTACTTCTCCCCTTATTTCTTCTCGATTGCCGCAAACTTACATTTTTCCATACAAGCGCCGCACTTAATGCACTTATTCTTATCAATGGTATGCGGCTGTTTGACGGTTCCGCTGATCGCGCCGACCGGGCAGACTCTCGAGCAGAGTGTGCAGCCTTTACACTTGGTCGGATCAATCTCATAGCTCAGCAGTTCTTTACAAACACCCGCCGGGCATCTCTTGTCAACAACGTGCGCAACATATTCGTCACGGAAATAGCGCAGGGTGGAGAGTACCGGGTTCGGTGCAGTCTGTCCAAGGCCGCAGAGGGAATTCGCCTTGATGTGGTAGCAGAGCTCTTCCATCTTATCAAGGTCTTCCAGAGTTCCCTGACCTTTGGTGACTTTATCGAGCATTTCATAAAGACGTTTGGTACCAACACGGCACGGCGTACATTTACCGCAGGATTCATCAACGGTAAACTCCAGGAAGAATTTCGCAATATCGACCATGCAGTTGTCTTCATCCATAACGATCAAACCGCCGGAGCCCATCATGGAACCGATGGCAAGCAGGTTGTCGTAATCGATCGGCACATCAAGATGCTCTGCCGGGATACATCCACCGGAAGGACCACCGGTCTGAGCCGCTTTGAACTTTTTACCGTTCGGAATGCCGCCGCCGATTTCCTCAACGATCTCACGCAGGGTGGTTCCCATCGGAACCTCAACAAGACCGGTGTTGTGAATCTTGCCGCCGAGCGCAAATACTTTTGTTCCCTTGGACTTCTCGGTACCCATGGACGAGAACCAGTCAGCGCCCTTCAGAATGATCTGAGGAATATTCGCATAGGTCTCTACGTTGTTAAGAACGGTCGGTTTGCCGAACAAACCTTTTACCGCCGGGAACGGAGGACGGCATCTCGGCTCACCGCGTTTGCCCTCGATGGAGGTCATCAATGCGGTCTCCTCACCGCAGACGAACGCACCGGCGCCCAAACGCAGGTCAAGGTCAAAATCAAAGCCGCTTCCGAAAATATCTTTACCGAGCAGGCCGTATTCTCTCGCCTGTCCAATTGCGATCTGCAAACGCTTAACCGCGATCGGATACTCTGCACGAACATAAATGTAGCCCTGAGAAGCACCGATTGCGTAACCGGCGATCGCCATCGCCTCAATGACCGCGTGCGGGTCACCTTCCAGAACCGAACGGTCCATGAACGCGCCCGGGTCACCTTCGTCAGCGTTACAGCAGACATATTTCTGGTCCGCCTGATTGGCAGCCGCGAAAGACCATTTCACACCAGTCGGGAAACCAGCGCCGCCGCGTCCACGAAGGCCGGAATCTTTAATGACCTGAACGACCTGTTCCGGAGTGTACTCGGTCAGACATTTACCAAGCGCCTGGTAACCGTCTACCGCTATGTATTCATCGATATTTTCAGGGTTGATAACACCGCAGTTACGCAGAGCAACACGATGCTGTTTTTTGTAGAAGTCGGTCTCGTTGAGGGATTTGATGTGGTCATCCTCAACCGTTTCACTGTAAAGAAGGCGTTTGACGATACGGCCTTTGAGAAGGTGCTCATCAACGATTTCTTTGATATCTTCCGGATGAACGCGGGAATAGAAGCTTCCTTCCGGGTAAACGATCATGATCGGGCCGAGTGCACACAGGCCGAAGCATCCGGTCTTAACGACCTTGACTTCCTCTTCCAGCCCAACCGCTTTGATTTCTTTTTCGAGCTCGGTTATGATCTGCTCTGAACCGGAGGAAGTACAGCCGGTACCACCGCATACCAGTACATGAGAACGATACATTGATTAATCCTCCTTATGCGTTCGCGCCAATTGTATACTCGGTAACAACATTACCGTTTACAATATGGTCGTTGATTACTCTTACCATTTTTTCAGCTGTCATTTTCACATAGGTCGTTTTTTTGCCGTCGGTCTCAAACACCTCTACCACCGGCTCAAACTTACAAATGCCGATGCATCCGGTCTGGGTGACCATTACATTGTGCAGGCCGCGTTTTGCAACCTCTTCGCTTGCCGCGTTGAGCACCGGACGGGCACCCGCCGCAATACCACAGGTCGCCATACCGACCGCGATGCGGTAATCAATGTCGTTGTTCTCACGAATGACTACACTGTTTTTTACTTTGTCGCGAATTGCCTGTAATTCCGCTAAACTTTTCATGAAAAAGTGCACCACCTTGTCTGTTGTTATGTTTCGGGATGTAAACGATCAATTTCTTCTGAGTTTTCTGCCACCATCTGGCCAAGAAATGTGAGGATCTCGCTGGAAGTGATATCCACCCCTTCCAGCACTGCCTTGATCTCATCGGTATCCAGCACAAACTCCTGTCCGTCCACCTTATACCGGTAAACGAACCGGATTTTCGGGCTGCCCGCGATCAGCGCCGTCACGGTCGCCGGAAGATCGCCCAGGGGAAGCATGTCAATATGCCCGTAATGATAATGTGCAGTCACCACCGTGCCTTTGCCGGGCTGCGAGCGGATTTCAAACGAACCGCCCGTCATTTCCGCCGTCATTTTAAAAAGCGGTACTCCCAGCCCGATGCTTCGGGTGGTGCGGGTTGTGAAAAACGGATCAGTCACATGCTCAACCTGTTCCGGCGTCATACCGCAGCCGTCATCTTCGATCGTAATATCAAGGCGTTTGTCAGCCGTACATTTTTCAACTGTGATCTCAATTTTGGAGGCACCTGCACGAACAGAGTTCTTCGCAATGTCCAAAATATTCAGTGACAGTTCCTGCATAGCGGTTATTCCGCGTATTTCGCGAGGATCTCGTCTACGTCATCCACGGTAAGACGGCCGTAAACGTCGTCATTTACCGTCAAAACCGGAGCAAGACCGCATGCGCCGATGCAGCGGCAGGCTTCCAGAGAAAACCGTCCGTCCGCTGTGCACTCGCCGTTTTCAATGCCAAGGCGTTGCGACAAACGGTTGTACACATCACCGGAACCTTTGACGTAACATGCCGTACCAAGGCAAACCGAGATTTTGTACAGACCTTTCGGGCTGAGCGTGAATTGTGAATAGAACGTAATAACGCCATAGATTTCGGACATGGACACGCCAAGGCCGTCGGAAATCATCTGCTGAACTTCCACCGGCAGGTACCCGTAAATCTCCTGCGCTTTTTGCAATACCGGCATCAATGCGCCGCCCTGATCCTTGTGCTCCTCAATAAACGCTTTGAGTTGAGCTTCCTGCTCAGGTGTTCCGCTAAACGGCAATGTACTGCTTGTTTTAGCCATAAAATATGCCCTCCTCATAAAAATGTGACGCCCGAAAAAAACCGGATGCCACCCTGAACCGCTTTGTTTTGTGAAATTTGATAAGCGGTCCGCAGTTATCATGTATTATATCATCAAAAATACACAAATGCTATAACATTTCAGGAATCTTTATACAAATTTAATTGTAAATTTTTTATAAATTTCGTGAATGCATTCTCGAACTATTCATAATTCATAAAATCGTTGAAATTTTCTGTGTAAATGGTATAATGAATTTATCTTTCCCGAACCATTAAACTGCTTTCCAAATGGCGACGCCTGCTGGAGGAATGGAGTAACACTATGAAAATCGGAGAAATTAAACAAATTTTGGAAGCAAATGTGATCTGCGGCGAGGAAAATATGAACGCGGAGGTACATACTGCCTGTGGTTCCGATATGATGAGCGACGTTCTGGCCTACGTAAAAGACCAGTCCTGCCTGCTTACCGGGCTTGTAAATCCTCAGGTGGTCCGGACCGCGGATATGATGGACATGCACTGTATTATTTTTGTGCGCGGAAAAAAACCGGACGACGCAATGATCGAACTCGCAAATGAACGCGGCATTACCCTAATGAGCACCCGCCTGCGGATGTTTGAAGCCTGCGGCCGCCTCTGGTCAAACGGCCTGAGAGGGGGAGAATGACCGATGAGCGAAGCGATCTCTTTGCACTACATCGTGGACGGCGATGATTTTACCCGTGCCGGAGAAGCGTCCGCCAATGTCAAAAAAACCCTTCGCCAGCTTGGCATGTCACCGGAGATCATTCGCAAGGTAGCGATTGTGCTGTACGAAGGTGAGATCAATATGGTCATCCACGCAGACGGCGGTGTGATTGATGTTGAGATCGCGCCGGACGAAATCTCCATGGTACTGAAAGATACCGGAAAAGGCATTGCCGATATTAAGCTTGCCATGAAGGAAGGCTATTCCACCGCCCCGGAAGAGGTCCGTTCGCTGGGCTTCGGCGCGGGAATGGGGCTTTCCAACATGAAAAAATACAGCGATGAAATGCACATTGACTCTACGGTGGGTGTTGGCACAACCGTTTCTATGAAAGTTTATATCTGACCCCTTTATAAAACCATCTCTACCCTGCAACGACCCAATCAATCCAACGCAAATCCAATTACGGAAAGGGATGCTAGCCGAAAATGGAATTTTTTCATTCGGTCACTCTGGATAAAGACAAATGCAAGGGCTGCATCAACTGCATCAAACGCTGCCCGACCGAAGCCATCCGGGTGCGGAATAAAAAGGCCTATATCATTCCGGAACGGTGTATCGACTGCGGCGAATGCATCCGCGTCTGCCCGCATCACGCAAAAAAGGCCACCTGTGACCCGCTGGATGTTTTAAACCATTACCGTTATACCATCGCTCTGCCCGCTCCGGCTTTTTACGGGCAGTTTAATAATATGGATGATATTGATATCATTCTTCGTGCTCTGCTGGATTTCGGCTTTGACGATGTTTTTGAAGTCGCAAAAGCCGCGGAACTTGTTTCCGCAGCCACCCGCAAGCTCATGCGGGACGGAAATCTGAAACGGCCGGTCATTAGTTCCGCATGCCCTGCCGTGACCCGGCTCATTCGGGTGCGTTTTCCCAACCTGATTGAACATGTTCTCCCGCTCAACGCGCCGGTGGAACTTGCCGCGCGCCTTTCAAAGGAAGAAGCGCACAAAAAAACCGGAATTCCGATGGAAGAAATCGGGGCTATCTTCATTTCCCCCTGTCCGGCGAAAGTGACGGCTTCCAAAATGCCGCTCGGCACCGAAAAAAGCGCGGTTTCCGCGGTCATCTCCATCAGCGAGATTTACCCCAAACTCATCTCTCTCATGCATCTGCCTGAAAACAATCAGGAATCTCTTGTGCAAAGCGGTAAGATCGGTGTGGCATGGGGGACCAGTTCAGGGGAAGCCGCCGGGCTTCTAAAGGACAGTTACCTCGCCGCGGACGGAATCGAAAACGTCATCCGCGTGCTGGAAGACCTGGAAGACGAGCGTTTGAGCAATCTGGAATTCATTGAACTCAACGCCTGCAGCGGCGGGTGTGTCGGCGGTGTATTAACGGTTGAAAACCCATATATCGCAAAAGCAAAACTCAAGCGGATTGTAAAATATCTGCCGGTTTCCATGAACCACATTGACGAAGTTCCGCCGGAAGCTGTTTGGGACTCCAAGCTGGAATACGCGCCGGTTTTAACGCTGGATACCGACATGCGCCGCGCGTTTGAAAAGATGAACGAGCTGGAACGGATCGAAGCGGATCTTCCAGGTTTGGACTGCGGCTCCTGCGGGGCTCCCTCCTGCCGTGCGCTGGCGGAAGATGTGGTGCGCGGCGTTGCTTCGCCGGACGACTGCATCTTTAAATACAAAGAAAGCATTGAAAATCTGATGCGCGACATTCGCAAGATTGAAGCGTCGATTCCTCCTCCGTTCCGCGCGGAGGAATCCGATGAACCAGAAAACAATCATTAAATCATTTGAAACCAAAAGGAGAAGCTGTATGACTCCCGCAGAACTTGCCAAAAAACTGGGCTTAACCGTGGTCAGCCTTGGCGACGGAAACGAACGCACCATCAGCGGTGTGTTCTGCTGTGACCTGCTGAGCATCGTTATGGGTAAAGCCAAGACAGACGCCGCTTGGATTACTGTGATGAGCAACATCAACACCGTTGCGGTCGCCGTAATGGCCGATGTAAGCTGTGCCATTATTTCCGAGGGAATACCGGTGGATGAGGAACTCGCGAAACGCGCCGAGCAGCAGGGCGTCTGCCTGCTTCAAAGCCCGCTGCCCTCCTTTGAGCTGGGGCTTGCCATCCACGAGGCCATTTCATGAATTACTCATATGACCTGCACATCCACTCTTGCCTGTCTCCCTGCGGCGACATGGATATGACCCCCAACAACATTGTCAACATGGCGCTGTTAGCCGGGTTGGATATCATCGCCGTAAGTGATCACAACACAGCGCGGAACCTGCCCGCTGTGCTTGCGGTGGCCAAACAAGCTGGATTGACGGTCGTTCCTGCCATTGAAGCCTGCAGCGCGGAAGAGGTTCATCTGCTCTGCCTGTTCCGGCGGCTGGAGGATGCTCTTGCCTGTTCGGACTTCCTGTATGAGCACCTTCCGCCCATCCGCAATAAACCGGATGTTTTCGGTGAGCAGATCATCCTGGATGAAAACGACCATCCAGTCGGTTCGCTGGAAAAACTTCTGATCAACGCACTCGATTTAGGCATCGAACCGCTGCTCAAAGAGGTGCGGGGATTCGGCGGTTTGGTCATTCCGGCTCATGTGGATAAATCCGCCTATTCCATCCTGTCGAACCTGGGTATGATCCCGCAGGAGTATGGTTTCACCTGCATTGAGGTGAAAAACCCCGAAACATTTGACACGGATTTTACCGGGCACATCATCACCGATTCGGACGCGCACTATCTGGCTGATATTGCCGACCCGGTACATCATTTATCCCTTTCGGAAAAAAGCGCGGCTGCTGTAATTGATCATCTAAAGGCTCCGGCCTCTCTCGGACTATTTTAAGTTTACATAGTATTAAAAGCGTGCTTTCTGTGTAGTTTCACAGCAAGCACGCTTTTTATTTGTGCATTTTGCCAAAATCCCCGCTTTATATTAAAAAAAAATAAAACTATTCAACAAATAAATTCTTGAATCCCCTTTTTCGTAATGCTATAATAAAACCAAATGATTCTATAATGGAGGGATACCCTTTGGATTACACCTTACTCGCACCCATTG
The DNA here is from genome assembly GCA_900552945.1 of uncultured Oscillospiraceae bacterium. Lineage (GTDB taxonomy): Bacteria > Bacillota > Clostridia > Oscillospirales > Ruminococcaceae > Metaruminococcus_A > Metaruminococcus_A gallistercoris. The sequence continues at coordinate 5,432 of USBI01000028.1, read as the reverse complement.
GGTCGGCCATCGCCCTGCTCTTTGCCGTATATCTGGCAATGAAGGTCATTCGGGCACCGGAAGGCAACGACCTGATGAAAAAAATCTCACTCGCGGTCCGGAAAGGCGCGAACGCTTACTTAAAGCGGCAGTATACCGGCGTTATCATCTTCTTTGCGGTGATGTTCGTCATTCTGCTCATTCTCGCTTTTTGCGGATTTCTCACCATGTTCGTCCCGTTTGCGTTCCTCACAGGCGGCTTTTTCTCCGGACTTTCCGGCTTTTTCGGCATGAAGATTGCCACCGCTGCCAACGCGCGCACCGCGCACGCCGCACAAAAAAGCCTCAACTCCGGCCTGCGCATCTCTTTCTCGGCAGGCGCGGTCATGGGCTTTGTTGTAGTCGGTCTTGGCTTACTGGATATCTCCATCTGGTACTTCCTGCTCAAAGCGGTTTACGCCGGCCTTCCGGAAGCGGAACAGGTTCAGGCGATCACTTCCGCTATGCTCACCTTCGGTATGGGCGCTTCTTCCATGGCGCTGTTCGCGCGTGTGGGCGGCGGTATCTTTACCAAGGCGGCTGACGTCGGCGCTGACCTGGTCGGTAAAGTTGAAGTCGGCATTCCGGAAGACGACCCGCGCAACCCTGCTGTTATTGCGGATAACGTTGGCGACAACGTCGGCGACGTTGCGGGTATGGGCGCAGACCTGTATGAGTCTTATGTTGGTTCCATCATCTCCACCGGTGCTCTTGCCGTAGCCGCAGGGCTTGGATTCAGCGGCGTTACCATCCCGATGGTCATGGCTGCTATCGGTATTTTGGCTTCCATCATCGGCACCTTCTTTGTCCGTACAAAAGAAGGCGCTTCCCAGAAAAATCTGCTCGGCGCACTCCGCCGCGGTACCTGGATCAGCGCGATCCTGGTTGCGGCCACAGCGTTCCCCATCATCTACTTCTTCCTTGGCACCGATAAACTCGGCCTCTACTTCGCCGTTTTGTCCGGTTTGATTGCCGGCATCTTCATCGGCTTCTTTACCGAATATTTTACATCAGACAGCTACAAACCAACCCGCAAGCTGGCAAAAACCTCGTTGACCGGTCCCGCTACCATTATCATCGGCGGCATCTCTCTGGGTATGCTTTCCACAGCCATCCCGGTTGTGATCGTGGGCATTTCGGTCCTCGTCAGCTACTTTGTTTCCGGCGGCGGCGCTGACTTTAACATGGGCCTTTACGGCATTGGGCTTTCGGCGGTCGGTATGCTCTCCACCCTGGGCATTACCCTTGCGACCGACGCGTACGGCCCGGTTGCCGATAATGCCGGCGGTATCGCCGAAATGGCGCATCTGGGTGAAGAGGTTCGTAAACGCACCGACGCGCTGGATTCTTTGGGCAACACGACCGCGGCAACCGGAAAAGGTTTCGCGATTGGTTCCGCAGCGCTGACTGCTCTGGCGCTCATTGCTTCTTACATAGCGGAGATCCAGATCCTCGCACCGGATTTTGAATTCAATCTCAGCATCACCAACCCACCGGTTCTGGTTGGTCTGTTCGTAGGCGCTATGCTGCCGTTCCTGTTCGCTTCCCTTACAATGGATGCTGTCGGCCGTGCCGCGCAGAGCATTGTTGTTGAAGTACGGCGGCAGTTCAAAGAGATCAAAGGCCTTATGACCGGCGAAGCCGATCCGGATTACGCAAGCTGCGTTGACATCTGCACCAAATCCGCGCAGAAGGAAATGATCGCTCCGGCGCTGCTCGCTGTTATCGCGCCGATCGTTGTCGGCCTTGTCCTTGGCGTAAACGGTGTTGCCGGCATGCTGGCTGGCGCAACCGTCTGCGGCTTCATCCTCGCAGTCATGATGGCAAACTCCGGCGGCGCGTGGGACAACGCGAAGAAATATATTGAAAGCGGCGAACTGGGCGGAAAAGGAAGCGACGCGCACAAAGCCGCCGTTGTTGGCGACACCGTCGGTGATCCGTTCAAAGACACCTCCGGCCCGTCCATCAATATTCTCATCAAACTGCTTTCGATGGTTTCCATCGTTTTCGCGAGTGTTATTATCGCATTTTCGTTGATTAAATAAACATTTCGTTTTATAATGAGGTACAGACGTACGCAATACGTCTGTACCTTATTTTATACGCAGTAAATAATACAGTAAAACGGAGGAACACAATGGAGTACATCAAACTGCACGGAACCGACCTTGAAATTCCCCGGTTGTCTCTTGGAACCTGGAGCTTTTCCGGCGCTAAAATCTGGGGAGCAAATGAAGAACAGGAGTCAATTGACACCATTCACGCGGCAATGGACGCTGGGATTACCCTGCTCGATACCGCGGAAAAATACGGCGACGGAAAAAGCGAAGAAGTCCTTGGCAAAGCGGTAAAAGGAAGACGCGACAAAGCAATTATCGCCACCAAGGTTTACACCGACTGCCTGCATTATGACGATGTTCTTGCTCACTGCGAAGCGAGCTTGAAGCGTATGGATACAGACTATATTGACATTTACCAGATTCACTGGCCCAGCCGGGAAATCCCGCATGAGGAAACCTTCCGTGCCTTTGAAAAACTGATCAAAGACGGAAAGGTCCGCGCCATTGGTGTGTGTAATTACGGCCCGGGTGCCATGGAAGAGATTAAAAATTATCATGTTGTGACCAACCAATTGCCTTATTCCCTGATCTGGCGTTTGGTGGAAAAAGGCATTGTTCAAAAAAGCGTTGAAAATAACATTGCCGTTTGGGCTTACTGCCCGCTGGCGCAGGGCCTTTTGACCGGAAAATTCCGCTCGATTGACGATGTGCCCATGGGCCGGCGCGAAACCCGTTTTTACAGCGGAAAATGGCAGCAGGGCCGCCACAATGACACCGGTTTTGAAAAAGAGATTTTCACTTTCTTGGATGTTTTAGCGGATGTTTGCACCCAAACCGGCTTTACCATGCCGCAGCTGGCGCTTGCTTTCTTAAAAAAAGCCGAAGGCGTTGGCAGCATTTTAATGGGCGCGCGCAATCTGCACCAGCTGGAACAGAATATCGCCGCATTTGAAACCGATGTTCCGGATGATGTTGTCAAACAAATCACCGATCTTTCCGAAGGCTTAAAAGCAGCCATGGGTGACAATCCTGACCTTTGGGAAAACAAAAACGGCGGGCGGATGTTCTAATCGACATTGCCTGTTTTATAAATTCACATCTCAGCCTGTTCATCCTTTCATATACCCAAACAAATTTCCACGCAACATTCATCTTATAAATTCAGGTGATCGTCATGCAAAACATACCGGTTTCTGTTGACTTTTCAAAAACGCCCATTGCGTTTTCACATTTCTTTAACGCATTCGGCTATGCCAACTGTGATTACACCTATACCCGCCCTACCAAAAACTTTACCGGCATCTGGCGTCAATCGGCCGGGATTTCTACTACATGCGCCTGCACAACATATTGACCGCGCATGGCGACGGGGACCTGTACCTGCTCACACAGGGCAGAGATTACGGTAACCCTGACCCGGACGCAGGCCGCTGGGCGGACAAGGTGTTTTCATTTCAAGACGGCAAGCTCTGCTGCAACTGGAAGTATGTGGACCAAATTTATGACATCATTCTCGCAAGCGGCGGAAAGCCGATTGTTGAGACGCATTTTATTCCTTCCTGCATACAGAGCAACGCGTAACATCCCAAAAGACTTTAACCCCTGGGCGGATATTCTAAAAGCCTTTGTTTCACACTGCATTGAGCGCTACGGCCGTGAAGAGGTGAAGAGCTGGTATTTTGAGGTGTGGAACGAACCGGATAACCATGATATCTGGCTCAAAGACGCTTCTACATTTATGGCTCTTTATGATTATTTTGAAGATGCCATTCACAGCGTGGACGAAAAAATCAAAGTCGGCGGCCCTGCTGTAAAACAATGGGAAGGTGCTGAAAAAATCTACCGCGAATTTCTTGAACACTGCGCCCGTGCTTAAACTACAAAACAGGACGGTTTGGAACAAGGGTCGACTTTATTTCGGTACACTGCAAAGCAGGTGAACCGCAGGATACCAACCCAAATACGGATATCATGTTTGACTGGCTCAAACGGTACAGTGAACCTTTAAACGATTATCCGGAGCTTGGGCAGGTTGAATTCATCAACGATGAATCTGACATCGTCTGGCACGGAAATCTCGGCACCTGGGTAAAAAGCTGGCTCAACTTCCGCAACACCCATTACGCGGCGGGAATCACCTGTAAAATGATGAGCCGTTACTGTGACCTTGTCCTGGATGACTGGAAGGTCAATCTCAGCATTGTAGACAGCGACAATTGCCACACCCAATGGGAGCGCTTTCTCTTTTCCGGCAACCGTTCACAGCTCACCCCGCTTACCCGCTACGGAACGGATGACCTGATTAAAAAGCCGCTGTTCAACGCATATGTGCTGATGAACCGGCTCGGAGACCTTCGTTATAAGGCCGAATGTGACACCGAAGGTTTTAAAACCAAATTCGGTATTCTGCCTACATCACATCAAAACGGTTATGCCATCATGCTGTGGAACTTTGAAGACGGCATGGATGATGACATCAACCCACGCTGTTTCTCTCTGAAATTGGACGGTTTGAAAGATGGGAACTACCACCTTTCGCATTACCGCATTGATAAGACGCACAGTTCTTCCTATCATATCTGGCAAAAATTCGGAAAGCCGGAAAAGATGATTGCGAATCAGGTAAAAGAAATACGCGCGCATGAAGGGCTGGAACCTTTTGAAAGCGTCAAACCGCTTTCCATCTCCGGTGGGTGTGTTGACCTTTCCATTGAATTACCAATGCATGCCGTTTCGTTGTTATTGCTTACCCCGGTAGACAACACAGTTCCAGCTGTGCCGACCGGTCTTTACGGTGTGCGTGAAAAAGGGTTCGCAGGTAACTGCCAGGTCTTTTTGCAGTGGAAACCCAACCGCGAGTTTGACTTAAAGCGCTACCTCATCTGGCGAAAAGAGGAAGGCGGAGATTTCGTGCTGGTTTCTGACTCCGCCGTAAACAATGTCTCCGCTTTTACCGACATGACCGCTAAACCGGGGCGGCGTTACAGTTACGCAGTGGAAGCGGAAACCATTTCCGGCATACGCAGCGGACTTTCCGCGCCGCTTGTTGTTGAATGATGACCCGTGTGAAGGAGTGAATATAAAATGGCAACCCACATGCAAATGGCAAAACTTGACCTTGTTGACGGCCCGGGAGAAAATACCCAGCTGGCCGCTGTTTTAGAAGAACCCTATAAAATCACACCGGCATACGCCAAAATACCGGAACCGGGAGCGGATGAGGTCCGCGTTAAAATCAAATACACCGGCATTTGCGGTTCAGACCTTGAAGCGTTCCGTGGCACCCGCGCGCCTGAATTCATCACCATACCTGTCTCTTATACACATCTCCGAGCCCACGAGACCGGAGCCTAT
>USBI01000027.1 GCA_900552945.1 uncultured Oscillospiraceae bacterium | reverse complement strand
GCATCCACGATTTTCCGGTCTTGGCGGCTCCGGCTAAGATGTGCAGTCCCTGCGGAAGTAAATTTTCCACCACAAACCGAATCTGCGGCAGCTGCATATCCAGCAGGGTTTGTCCGTCTACGGTTTTGATTTTTTCTTTTTTCATGCTGTTTTCCTTTCGCAGTTTTGAGTTTGTTTGATCTCCATATCGGCACAATCATATATACACCAACCCCTTTGCCGCTTTTTGCGGGCAAAACAAAAAGACCCGCACACACGCAAGGTCACAGAAACACAAACAGAGCGAACGTTTTGTTTACTCTAAATTTTGTTCTGTGCCTATGTATGTGTGGGTCTTGAAACTCTGAATTAAATAAACTTTTTTAAGTTATGGCACTTGATATTCAGTTGTCTATGTTGATTCAGAACTCATCTGAATTATTTTTAGTATATCACGAAGAACAAATGTTTGTCAAGCTTTTTGTATATTTATTTAAGAACTGGGCAATACTATTTAGTTTGCCACAGAAAAAGCTGACCGGATATGAATACCGGTCAGCTTTTTTCTGCTGTTTTACTGTTCGCTGCTGTGCCTGAACTTTTTGCCGTTGTTGATGAGTCTTCCGCTGTCGCCGGGGGAAAGGATCATTTCTTGTCCGAAGCATGAAATACTTACAGTGCGGTCTGAGCCGTTGATAAATTCCAAGCTGTTCACATCCGTATCGTACAGGCGCAGAGAGAAAGGGTAGACGAAAAATCGGATTTGACATTCCTCTCCGAACAGGACGGAGTCTGTAAACATACCGAGATGGATGAAGCGAGGTAGCGGCTCGCTCTCCGTCCCGTCTTCGTAAATATAGGTGACCTTTTGAATCAGCACATCTTTCTCATAGAGATATATCCTTGCGCCGATTTTCTTCAAATGACTTTGCATAATGTCCGACCTCTTTCTGCCGTTCGGCAATACAAACAGATATCACAAAACAGCGAAAAAGTCCAGATAAAATTGAAAAAATGAGGTCAGATATTCGCCTTTTACAAATTTCAATTTTCAATGAAATTTTGACTTGCAAAAAGTACTACGTTGTTTCAAAGAGGACAGCGTTACTTGTTGCAAAACGATTAAAAGCAAGTATAATTAAATTACAGGAAAAATTGTAAATTGTTTGGTCATATAGCGAGGCGCACATGCAGGTTTCATATGGAATGCCTTACTGTGCAGAAAGCCGCAAAAGAAAAAATCGAAAAATTTTGACCGACCGGTGTAAAAATGCCGCATGATACATTTGACAGCAAGGCATAACAAAGTCTGTAAATGAACAGCTATAAAAGAGAAAACAGTTCCGATAAAAGAAAGACGAGCCTTACAATTTTGTAAGGCTTTCCTGGTCGTCCCATTTATATGATAAAGTAAAATAAGGAACAAATACCGAGGAAAGGGGGGACTTTCCTTGCGGTCTGACCACACAGGCAAAAAGCTGCTGCGCTGGCTTTTGCCGGTTGCCATTGTTATTTTGAGCGTGTTTCTGCTTCAGGCTGTTTTTTCCCAAAGAACTTACCATATTCGGGACATCACACCACAGGACGGTGTGCTGGATATCCGGAACGCTGACGTTTCGAGCTGCGTTCTCAATATAGCCAACGAGTGGGACTTCTACCCGGAGGCGTTGTATACATCGGAAGATTTTGCCTCCGGAGTAGCAGCGGAGAAAGCCGGTCCGGAAGAATCTGCCTCGGATACCCCCTACGGGACCCACCGTCTGCGGATCCTGGCACAGCCGAACCGGTATTACACCATTTGCGGTTTTTCACTGGATTATGCCAGCCGCGTGTTCGTCAACGGTTCCGAGGTTGCGGCCTTTGGCAGGGTGGTGGACAATGCGGAGGATTTTGTACCCCAGGTGGGCTACATGACCATCCCCATGTTTTCCGGAGAAAGCGGAGAGATCGAGATCATCTATCAGTATGGCAACTATGTCCATAAGGATGGAGGATATATCCAGCCGACCTACCTATCGACCCCGCAGAATATGGAGCAGTTTAAGGCGGCAAACGATTTGGTATCCCTGTCGGTCAGCGGCGGCCTGCTGTTTTTGATGCTGTATTTCCTGCTGAGCGCGGTAGTGCGCCGCAAAGCGGATTTTCTCTGTCTGGCGTTTTGCTGTCTGGTAATGGCGCTGCGGGATCAGAACTTCTTTAATATCCACCTGCTCCCGGCAGACACCTCCTGGTATTTTGCCTACCGTGTGTTTATTCTGATCGTCATGCTGATGCCGGTATCCATCCTCCTGCTGCTGAAAAATATGTATGCGGGGGCGACGAAGCGCTGGCCGCTGTACGCTTATCTGGGAATGGCTGCCGTTGTTGCCGTCCTGATCTGCGTGCTGCCGACGCAGGATATTGTCACGGTTTCCACGGCAGCATACTATGCTTCCATCCCGTATCTGCTGTATCTGATTTTCGGCGTCATCCGCCATTATATCCGGCAGCGCCGGCTAAATGCAGTGGATATTCTGGTGCTCTCCGGCTTTTTCATCCTGCTGGCGGGCCTGCTGTATGAAGCGATCCTGACAGGAGACAGTTCCGAAGTTACCCGCTATGGAACAGCAGCCTATGGGATGCTGGGCTTTATCTTCCTCAATGCCGCGGCTATCAACCTGCAGATTCAGGAACGGGAAGCGGCGCTGATCGAAAGCCGCAGTCGGGGCGAGATGCTGGAACGCATGAACCGCCTCAATATGGATTTCCTGCATAAGGTCGCCCATGAGTTGAAAACGCCGCTGACGGTTATCTCCGGCTATGCCCAGCTGACCGGGATGCAGCTTGCCGCACACCGTATCAGCGATGAGGCGCCCGGCAATCTGAAAACCATCCAGCAGGAGGCGCAGCGGCTGGCAGACATGGTGACAAGGCTGATGGAATACTCCTACGGGCGAAAAGGAGAGCTGAGTTTTGGAAGGGTCATTGTGCCGGAGCTTTTGGAAAACGTGGACGCCATCGCAGCGCCCATGTGCCTGAAGAACGGCAATACAGTCAAAATCGCCGCGGGCTCCTGTGCAGACGTCCACGGCAATTTCGAAATGCTGCTCCAAATCTTTATCAACCTGATAGTGAACGCAAACAAAAACACACAAAACGGCACCATCACTATCTGTGCCTCCGACAGGGAACGGGATGGGCTCGTGCTGTTCCGGGTGGAGGATACCGGCAGCGGGATCTCGCCGGAAGATCTGCCGCACATCTTTGAACAGGGCTTCAGCGCCAGCGGCAGCAGCGGACTTGGGCTGACCATCTGCCGGGAAGCGGTGGAAGCCCACGGCGGGGAGATTTGGGTAGAGCGGACGGGGCCGGAGGGCACTGTGTTTGCCTTTACGGTGCTAAAGGAGGGAGAGCAGTGAGCACAATCTTACTGGTAGAGGACAATCCGCATATTATGAAAATCAACGCCGAGGTGCTTTCCCTGCACGGTTATGAGGTGCTCAGGGCGGGGACTGCCGCCGAAGCACGGGAACAGCTTCGGTGGCACCCGGCAAATCTGATTGTGCTGGATATCATGCTTCCGGACGGAAACGGTATAGAGCTGTGCAGGGAGCTGAAAGAGCGTTATCATATCCCGATCCTTTTTTTGACGGCACTTGGAGAAAATCAGGATGTGGTGGAGGGGCTTCGCGCCGGCGGCGACGATTATCTGCCCAAGCCCTATGATCTGGAGGTGCTGATTGCCAGGATTGAGGCCAGGCTTCGCTCAGATGCAAACAGCCGCCGCTATGTCTGTTACGGCGGCCTGAAACTGGATACCGTTTCCTTTATCGGTTATGTCGGCGGCCGGGATATCCTGCTGACACAAAAGGAATTTGCGGTGCTGCTTCTCCTGGCACAGAACGCGGAACACAAGGTGTCCCAGGCGGAGCTGATGCGGGAGGTCTGGGGCGCCGAATCCGAGATGGAGAAACGCGCTCTGTGGACGCTGATCTCCCGTCTTCGAAAAAAGCTTCACAGTGAAGACTCCCGATTGGAGATCTCTTCCCTGCGGGGCGGAGGTTATCTGTTAGAGCAGCTGTAAAATATGCGCTTTCGCCGCGAACTTTACAAATTTGTAAGGTTCGCGGCTTTTGCTTTTTTGTATGCTATCATTATTTTAGAAAAAAGTATCAAGAAGGGCCCCATATCCCCCCTTTAAAGGAGGAACACAAGGATGAAGAAACGGATTGTAAGCCTGGTACTGACCTTCAGCGTCCTGCTTTCCATGCTTCCGATGAGCGTTCTGACGGCGTTTGCTCAGGACAGCATCCTGTACGGCGACGCCGACGGCAACGGAACCGTGGATATGTCGGACGTTAATCTGATGGAGCAGTACATCGAAGGCGATGCAGAGGCACAAACCAGCCTACACTTCGCCAAAGCTAACGTCAACGCAGATAGTGTTGTCAACAGCGACGACGTCACGCTTGTCAAAGAGTACCTCGCCGGCAACATCCAGCTGACGGACGACCTTTGCACCGTCAGTTTTAACACCGACGGCGGCGGGGAGATCGCGCCAATCAAGGTTGGCAGAAACTATGCCATTATGCAGGAGATTCCCTCCCCCGGCAAGGATGGAGAGATCTTTGTCGGCTGGCAAAAAGAAGACGGCACCGACTTTTACCAGACCGAACCCGTTACGGAGGATATGACCCTGCGAGCTGTATACGAGCCGATGGATCCTGCGGAACAGGTCTACATTGACTCCTTTGCCCTGACGGATCAGAAAACCGATTTGGAAATCAGCATCACTGCTCCGGGTAAAACGGCCGAGCAGGTTAAGGCTGCCATCACTCTGCTGACCAAGGACGGCTCGGATCCGGTGGACCTTGTCGTCGCTGACAATGGCGGCGGCCGCTTCACCGTTTATGCGGACGGCGGCTTCCGTGCGGGCGGCACCTATGAGATGACGCTGGGGGAGGGCCTGACCTTTACGGATAGGGACGAGCGCTACCGCACCGTGGCGCTGACCTTTGCCAAGGAAGAGGAGGACAACATCGCGTTCGACCCCGACGTGGTGTTTATTCAGGATACCGACGAATACTCTTATTATCTCGATGTACCGGGTTCTGTAGATGAGGAGTTTGTGCCAGTCCTGGACATTCCGATCTATGCCGACGGCTCCGCAGAGGTCACGACCGGAAGCATGCAAATAACCACGAATCCTATCCCTGATGATATCCCTGCTTTTGATACCTACCTGGAGGCGGGCGACATCGTGTGCGTCTACGAGAATGTGGATCCGCGGGAGAGGGACTACACACAGGATTTGTATGAGGACGATTCCATCGCCTACATACGCGTGACATCTGTGAGCGTGCCTTGGGCATTCCAGTTTGAATCTCTGTCCGAGGAGGACATGGACGAGGTTGTCTTTATGCCCGACACCATCCCCTATCAGGTGGACGCCCTGCCTGCCGGAAATGTTGGTACCACCGGCACCGTGGACGTCAACGGCTATGACCATATCGCGCGGGCGGCCCTCGGCATGACGGAGTCGCCGGCGTTTAACACCGGCGACTTGCTGGTGTTTTACGCCGAGGATTTTACGGGGCTTACGGAAGACAGCCCGGTCGTCTACGCCAAAGTGACAGGCATTGAGGACGACGAGCTCACCGCCACCTACGAAATCATAGACAAGGCGGATATTGAGGACCTCACCGGCGGGCTTTTTGTCAGCACGCCTATCACCCTTGACAATATCGAAACAGAGGAGCTGCAGGCGTCCGTGATGTCCGCGCTGGAGGACAGCAGCTTTACAGACGAGGCCACGTCTATTCTGGCGACGGGCGCCCTTCAGACCCCGAGCATTCAGAACCAGCTGCTGGATATGGGCGTCAGCCAGTCGGAGATTGAAGCTATGGCAGCCCAGCCTCTGGCAGCCGCGGCCGGCGGAAGCGGCAGAACCAAATTTGTGGTTGAGGGCGTCACGGTTACGCCGTCGGTCCTTATCCATGACCGCTATGAAGACGGCTATGGCTTGGGCCTGGATGTCAGCGCCGTGTTTTCTGTGAATAAAAAAGTCAGTTCCGGGCAGACCACCTCCCTGAAGATCGAGGTCAGCGCTTACTTTGAACAGCAGGGAGCCTTTGGCCTCAACGTGGATGTGGACACGGACTGGAAGGTGTACGTGATCATCCCTGTCCTCAAGGAGGTTACCTGCTCGGTGTCCATTGACATCAAGAGCTACTCCAATATTTCCTTGAGCGCCAAGACCTACACCGTTTCCGAGCAGAAAAGAGAGTCCTTTGACGAGTTTATCGAATTTGTAAGAAATGGTGAATACGCTAACGCCGTGCGTGAGCTGAACGACCTGCGCGTGCAGAGGAAGCTGGGCGGTGGCCAGGACGTTATCGACCAGATAGACTCCATTTTGAACTCCCTGCCCAAAATCAATGTGGGCGGAACGGAATATTCCTTTGAGGAATTGGAAAACGAACTCAACATGACCGACGTCAGCTCTGAGTTCGAAGAGGTGCTGTCCGCCGAGAGCGTGGAGGACAGCAAGGTGGGGATCGAGCAGCTCATGAACCGGTATTCCGAGCTTATGAACAGCGAGAGCGACTGGGTGCAGCTATTCAGCAGGGAGCTGCTTTCCAAGGAGTACCACATTAAAATCCTCGCGATCAAGCTGAAAGTAGATTTTATCGTCCGCGCCGACGTGAACCTGACCATGGGCACCGACCTGGAATACGAGGTCGGCAAGCGCTACAATTTCTGGGTCAAAATCTTTGACGGCACATCGGGCAGCAGCGAAACCGACCTTTTAGACGAGCGCTTCGGCTTCCAGTTTTATATCATGGGCTACATCGGCGTAAAGGCGGGCTTTAAGATCGACGTGGCGGTCGGCATCCTGAGCACCTCCATCGCCAGCGTAGGTGCCAACGTGGAATTTGGCCCCTATGTCAAGCTCTACGGCTACTTCCTCTATATTTATATCAAGGAACGGCCGGCAAACACCTCCGACTGGAACGTGGAAGAACGGGCGGAGGGGGCCATGTATGTGGAATTCGGCCTGTATCTGACCGTCAAGTTCAAGGCGCAGGCGCTAAAAGAGCTGATTAAATATGAGCCCACGCTCTACGACGGCGAGTTCCCGCTGCTGACGGCGGGCGACAGGAACAGCGTTTACGACTTCGCCCTTGCGCCCACTTCCACCGATATCCTGTATATCCTGGACGAGAACGGCGACTTTGCCGACGGCATCACCATGAAGCTGCCGGAGGCGTACCGGAACATGAAGACCATCGACCTGACCAGCGGGCAAAAGGCGCAGAGCATCTACGACCTTTCCAATTACCATATCCGCTTTACCGACCCGGCCTTCTCCATAGACGATAACGGCATCATCAGCTTTGACAAGACCCAGATCGACGAGGACGACCGTTACGCCTACACCGACATGATCGTGACATGGAAGGGCGGCAAGCTCGCTTTCAGTGCATATGACCTTTCCATTACCGTGCCGGTCGTGTGGACCAGCTACAGCGAAAGCGAGATCAGCCAGCTTTATAACGTCTATGTGGCGGTCGGCAACGAGACCTATGGCTACGAAACGGTATGGAGCGGCCAGTTCAACCGCATCCAGACCTTCGACCTGCCCACGCAGGAGGAGATTCATGACCTCATCGGCTACGACGCCTATGTGACCGAAGACGGAACCAACTTGAAATACGCCGACGCCGGTTCCTACAGGGCGGAGAAAACGACAGAGCTTACCGTGTCGGCGGACACCACCTTCTATTATGACATCGGCCTTAAGACCTATAGTCTGCATGTGAAAAACATCCAGGGCAAGGACGGCATCCCTTACGCCGGCACCTATACCACCACCTACGGCGAACCGTTTGTGCAGCTCGCCTCCCTGGAGGACACCGGTGCCAACGACCCCGACAACGGTAAATTCAGCGTATTCCTGAACCTGACCCGGGAAGGAAACGACGACGAGGTTTTTGCGCTGGATACCGCTGCGGACATGAGCTTTTATGAGAATTACGGCGCCTCCGCTGACCTCAGCGCGAATTACACGGACGCGTCACGCCTGGCCACCTTCAAGTTCCAGGGCATCAGCGTGCCGGATTACACCGTGACCTTCCGTGCCGGGACCGCGCCCCAGGCAGGGGATTTGATGGCGCATATTGCGCAGTACTTTGACGGACAGGTAGGTATTACCGGCATCAGCCCGGCGGTAACGGCCTCCGAAAACTCGGTCACCTATTCGGTGACCTGTCAGGCATTGACAGAGGATACGCCGGTCTATCCGGTCAGCTTTACCGTCAAACCGTCCGAGCACCAGTCTGAGGAGGATATGCCGCAGATTGCTTCGGTCAGCTATCCGGAAAACTCGATCCTGTTCGCGCCCAAGCTGCCGACGCTCGATGGGGCGTATCTGGACGGCTGGTATACAGACGAGGCCTGCACCAAGCCGTTCGACTTCAGCAGCGCGCGGATGCCGAAGGGTGGACTGACCCTTTACGCCCGGTACATCTCTACGCAGGTAGAGGTGCACATCATGCAAAACGCCACTACCGAGCTGGAGACGCGGCTGCTGCTCAATGGCAGCAAGCTGGGAGAACTGCCCAAAATCTCCGGCATGACCAGCACCCAGAGGCTGGTGGGCTGGTACGATAATATCGAGTATACAGGCGACCCGTACACGGCGGATACCATTATCCGGAGCGATACGGATATCTACCTCTACCCGCATATCGGCGAGAAGCTGGAGATCGGCATCACCGAGGATCTGTTTACAAAGACTGAAAAGGAATACAACCGCAATCCTGTCAGCCTTGCGATGCCGGAGCTTTTTGAGTCCGCAGATTTTTACAGCAAGGGCTTTTATACGCAGGATTTGCAGGTGCTGTTCCGCGAGCAGGGCGCGGCTGTCACGGAAGAATGGACCGAGGTGGCGAACCCTTACAGCATAAACAGCGACTGGCCGGTGCATGCAGGCGTTTATGACGTGCGCATCGTCTGGCCGGGGAACGAGAACTATAAGCCGGTGGATCTCTATCTGGAAGGCTATATCCGCATCAACAAGGCGCCCTTCCCGACGACGGACGGAGCCGCTCTTTCCTTGCCGAGAGTACAGGGAGGCGTTTACAGTGTATCGGTACATCTGCCGGATAATTTCGACCGCTACAACTTTACCGAGGATAACCAGGTGACCATCAGGCTGCAGTATATGCAGGAAAATGGAAACTTTGTGGATTATGCCTCCCATACCATGCCGATTTTTGACGGCCAGTATGTGATGCACGATAAATATTTGTATACCTTTACAGTCAATCGCGATGAATTGGTCAATCCTGCGGATGACCCGAAGTTCGGCGGCACTCTCTTAGTCAGTGCGTGCCTGGAGATCTCCGATGGCTCCGACTACTACGGCACCACGACGGAATACAGCCTCGGCGGTCTGCTGTACCCCACTATAGATATGATGAATTCGTCTGCAAGGACGGCGCAGGCGGCGGTGCAGGCAGCTTCTCCGCAGGCGGCGACGGCTTCTCCGATCAACAACGAGACCGAGCCTGTCGATGACGGCACCCTGCGGCTTACCGGCGAGGACGTCAAGACCATGGCGGGCAAGACCTTCGGCATTACCTTAAGCCTCGACAACCTCGACAGTACGGGGATATGGGGCCTGATGGCGCAGCTCGATTACGAGGGAGCGCCCTTTGAAATGATCGGCTATTCCGCAGGCAGCGCGTTCCCCAGGGAAGGCTTTACCATGCACAATGACTGGAGCGCCGACTCCTATTCCTTCGTCGTGTCCAACACTGACCGGACGAACATCACCGAAGAGGACGATGTGGTGACCATCTGGTACCGGGTGAAGGATGACGCCGCAGCGGGTCACTATCCGGTGACGGTCACCCTGTCCGACGCTGTCGATGCCGCAGGGGAGAAAATCCCGTCCCAGACCGCAAAAATCGATGTGTGGGTCGCCACGGACGGCGAATTCACGGCTCAGGAGCCCGAGCTCAAGCTGATAGCGGAGGAGGACTATGTCTACACCAAGGGCAACACAGCCGACACCCTCTATGTCAATGGCAGCGTATCGGACGGCGGCGCCCTCTCCTATCAGTGGTATGTCTATACCGACAGCAAGGAAAACAGCACGCCGGTAAATGGCGCCACAGCCTCCCAATTTACGCCGCCCACCGACACGGCCGGCATCTTCTACTACTATTGTCGGGTGACCAACAGCCTCTCCACGATTGCTGGGGAAAAGACGGCTGTTACCGATACCGGTGCGGTCAAGGTAGAAATACTGGAGAAAGAAGCCCAGATTCATCTTAACCCTGGCCGAGGCACTTTTGCCAGCGGTTCCTCCGGCAAAGGTCTATCCACCAAAAACGGAAGGATTCCGAACTTGAACGAGTACAGCCCCACGCGGGACGCACATGACTTTACCGGCTGGTATACGCAGGAGGAAGGCGGCGATCGGGTCGACACCGATACGGTGTTCCGCGAAGACACCACGCTGTACGCCCACTGGGCGGCAACCGGAGAGCTGACCCACGCGCAGGCGCCGGTGATCGAGTGGGTAACGAAAGCTGTCAAGGCAGAGATGGGCGATATCAACAACGGCCTTTATGTCGACGCTAAGTCGCCGGACGGCGGTACGCTTTTGTATAAATGGTACCGGAGCGATACGGCCAGCAACGGAAACGGCACGCCTATCGAGAAGGCCGAGTATTACAGATATACGCCGGACACCTCGCAGGATAGCATTGTCTACTACTATTGCGTGATTACAAACCGCAACACCGATCCGAAGATTACCGGCAACCAGACCGCCACGGTCAAAACAGAAGCCATCCCGGTCTATGTGGGCACGGTCTATGTCACGCTGAATGCCCAGGGCGGCAGCGTGAGTGTTGACAAGGTCCCGCTGAAGTTCTACGACCAGAGCAGCGGCAGGATCAGGCCCGACGGAAACCTGCCGATTCCGGAAAAGGAAGGCTATGCCTTCATGGGCTGGTACACAGAGCCGGAGGGCGGCAGGCAGATGACGCAGTACGATGATTTCGAGAACGCCATCACCCTCTATGCCCAGTGGAGCCCGGACGCCCTCACGCCCGTCATCGCCGATCAGCCGGACGATGTGGAGGAACAGATCATCAACACCGAAATCTTTCTCCCAATGACCGTCCTTGACCCGACCGACGGCGGCGCCCTTTCCTACCAGTGGTACCGCTGCAACGAAGACGGCAGCGGAGCACAGCTCATAGAAGGGGCGACCGACAGCACCGGTATGGACATGGCCAAAGAGACCGGCACCTTCTACTACTACTGCGTGGTGACCAACACCAACAAAAACGTCGTCGGCAGCAAGACGGCTTCTGTGCGGAGCGATATCGCCAAGGTGACCGTTGTGGAGCCCACAGGCGTCGTAGGTGCCATGGAGCCGCAGCTTAACTGGGAGGTTATGAACGACGCCACATACGGCAAGGGCGCCCAGGTGGACGATCTGTTGTATTCCGCGTCCGTAGGCGACGGCGGCATGCTGACCTATCAGTGGTATGTCAGCCCCGACGGGACAAGCGCCGGCACAGCCATAGACGGCGCCACCCGGAGCACTTTCACGCCACCTACTGACGAGGCAGGAACTTTCTATTATTACTGTGTGGCCACCAACACAAACGAGTATGCGTCCCATAACAAAACGGCGCAAAGCATTTCGGACAGAGCAAAAATTACCATTGTGGATGTGGAAGCCCCCATGATCACCACCCAGCCCGCCAGCGCGGCGTACAGGGAAGGCGATACGGCCGAACCGCTGACTGTCGAGGTAAATGCCCCGGAAGACTGCAACCTGACCTATCAATGGTACGAGGGCTATATCGGGGACGGCGCTGCCGTGGCCGGTGCTGAACAAAACAGCTTTGTGCCTGCTACGCAGATGGAACCGGATGAAGACTATATGTCCACATACAACTACTTCTGTGAAGTTACCGCCGCCTACCCCGGCGGCAGGACGCTGACCCTCTATTCCCAAGTTGCGAGTATCACAGTAATCGACTCCGACAGCGGGGAGTACATCGTTACCTTTGACCCCAACGGCGGCAGTGTTTCTGAAATTTCCATGCCTACCGTGAACCAGCAGCTCCTATATATGCCCGTGCCCGAACGCATCGGCTATGATTTCGACGGCTGGTACACGGAAAAAGAGGGCGGCACGCATGTCACCGTCAGCAGCCGGATTTATTCAGCGGACGAGACCTTGTATGCCCACTGGATCGACAACGGCCGGCCGGTGTACGCCCAATCCCCTGTCATTACGGCCCAGCCGCAAAATGCCCAATATTCCGTGGGCGATACGGCGAGTCCCCTGACGGTGGAGGCAGGCGTGACGGACGGCGGAACCCTTTCCTACCAGTGGTACCAGAACACCGACGGCAGTACGGACGGCGGAACCAGGGTGGGCACAAACAGTCCGAGCTTCACGCCCGATACATCCGCCGAGGGCACCTGTTATTACTATTGCGTGATCACCAATACAAACGGTGAGGCATACTACCCGACCGCCACGGTCACAACGGATGCGGCGTGCATAAAGGTGACAAAAGCCCATTCCCATACGCCCATTCTGGTTATGGGCAGGGAAGCCACCTGCACCGAGGCCGGCAGCAAGGCTTATTACACCTGCACCTGCGGAATGTCCTTTGAGGACGAGGCATGCACCAAAGCGATAGCCGATGTGGACACCTGGCGAATCATCCCCGCGCTGGGACATGACTTTGAAGACGGGAAGTGCATCGTCTGCGGTGCAGCGGATCCGGATTATGAGCCGGCCGAACCGTCACAGCCGACCAACCCCGGCGGCAGCGAGCCCGAAGGTCCGCAGACCGGCGACAACAGTAGCCTTGCGCTTTGGGTCGCCCTGCTGTTCGTATCCGGCGGTGTGTTGGGAACGCTGAAGGTCAAGCGGGTGAGGAAAAAGCTGAGATAACCTTAGACAGCACACGCATAAAACGAAATTACGGATAAGCGGCAACATCATGCCGCCGTTCCAAAAAATGATTGTAAGCCAGCGCCGTTTAGGCGCTGGCTTCTTTTTCACCCGGTGATATATATCAGGCGCAACAGTTTAGAAAAATAAAAGGAATTCATACAGGACCCTGCGGCAGAATGGAGTAACCACACAACCAAAGCGTCGGGCGGGGACCGTATGAACTATCATTATCTTAGCATAGAGATGATGTGAATGGCCTGAGTTGCCGAGAGATTGCACGGCTGGCGGGAAGGAATGTGAGCACGGTGTCCAAGGAGATACGGAGAAACTGTACACACATGTGTGATATTCCATCCTGCTGTTCGCACACAGCACAGAAGAAACATTTTCTGCGGCGTTCCTGCTGTCATCGAGAAATGTTTCATTCTCAGGAAGAGGTCGACTGCATCAATGAGAAACTGAAAGCAACTTGGCCACCAGAACAGATTGCCTGTCCGCCGTGCGGGCGAAAGATGCCAAGCTGGCGAACTATCTACCGCTGGATATACGAAAAATACTCGGCAAACGGGGAGCTCAAAGTCCTGCGACGCAAGGTAAAGAGCCACGGCATCAAGGAAAACGAGGGAATACAGTGAAAGGGGTCTATCATGCTTAAGCGACAATAAGTCAGATTTCAGTCATTTTAACTGAAATCTGGCTTCGATATCCTATTCAGTTAATTGGGTATTTCTCCGTTAAGAACATCACGCTTTTCCGGAACGGGTTTTTGCATATCTGTAAAACATGTTATGCTTCCATGGCTTCCGATGCGGAGCTTTTTGCCGGTTCCTGTTTTTGGGGGGAGGACAGGCAGTTTATGAACAGGAACGAAAATCCGTAAACGGCAAGCGGAAGAGCCGCGCAGGCAATCGGTGAAAAGTCAGCGGGCGAGGCGCCGCCAGTGCACAATAAAATGATATTCGGCACCGAAAGCGTAAACCCGAACAACGAGAGAAAGGAAGCGGACAGAAGCAGACTGAACGAGGAATGATAGTCCGGCTGACTATAAAAAGTGAGTTTTCCGTATTTGATAAAAAATACGGTGGAAGCGTAAAGGAAAAGGGTGATAAAAACGAATTCCGATGTATTGGATTCGGAAGAACGTTCAAAAAAGACTGTAAGCATTTGACAACAGCACCAGAGAGTGAGCACCATATTGCGGAACAAGTATCCGGAAACGCCGGGCTTTGCCAGCGCCTGCTGGAGGCCGAGCAGAATAAAGCAGACAACACTGACCGCCGCCAGTACCGAGGAAACTAAAAGCCAGATGCCCCATTCCGTTGTTTGAACCATTTGCAGTATGGTTTGTGCAGCCAGCCCTGCCGCGCAGAAGAAAGGAAGCAGAGAACCGCCCAGCCGTTTGGGAAGCACGGCGTAAAGCGGTTTTCGCTTGAGCAGAATAGAAAGCAGGACGACCAGCACCGCCGCACCCAGCAAAACCGTATCCAACGCGGGGAGCGAATAGTGCCACTCTTTGTAAAAACCGGTTGAAAAATCAATCGCGTAATGCAGCTGCATCGTGCGGAATACAATACCCAAAAGCACCCCCGCGGACACAACAGCAAACAGAATGATTCCAAACGCTTTTTTGCTTCCGTTGTTCATTTTCATCATCTGCTTTCCAGGTCGATATACGGCTGCCCTTTTGCAACTGCTTTGTAAGCAGGCCGTACAATACGGTGACCGTTCATCAGTTCTTCCATTCGGTGAGCTGCCCAACCCGGCATTCTGGCAACCGCAAACAGCGGGGTGAACAGATCCTGCGGGATCTTGAGCATTTTGTAGACCAAACCGGAATACATATCCACATTGGCGCTGATAACTCTTGAAACGCCTTTTTTCTCCTCAAAGATTTTCGGAGTGAGCCGTTCAATTGTTTCCAGCAGATGAAATTCCCGTTCGAACTCGGTGCCTTCTGCCATTTGGTAAGCACGCTGCTTTAAGACGACCGCGCGCGGATCGGATTTCGTGTACACTGCGTGCCCCATGCCGTAGATCAGACCGCTTCCGTCGCCGGCCTGCTTGTCAATGATTTTTCCAATATAGGCTGCGACTTCGTTTTCATCGTCGTAATTGTCAATATCCTGTTTAAAATGTTCCACCATTTCCGCAACCTTGAGATTCGCGCCGCCGTGACGCGGGCCTTTGAGTGCGCTGACCGCTCCCGCATAAGCAGAGTAAGCGTCAGTGCCGGTGGAGGTCAGGGAACGGCAGGTAAAGGTGGAGTTGTTTCCGCCGCCGTGCTCTGCGTGCAGAACAAGGCACAGGTCAAGAAGCTCTGCTTCCTCTTGTGTATAGGCGCGGTCGATCCGCAGGGAGGAAAGGATGCTTTGCGCGAAGCCTTCTTCCGGATTTGACGGGTGAAAATACATGGTCTGATGATCATAATGCCGGCGTTTGATCTGGTAAGCGTTGACCATGATGGTCGGCATCCGGGCGATCAGTTTAATCGCCTTGTTCATTTCAGAGATCATGGAATTATCTTCCGAATCGTCATCATAGGAATAAAGCGCCAGAATAGAGCGGGCGATTTTATTCATGATGTTCCGAGACGGTGCCTTGAAGATCATATCTTCAGCGAATCCATCCGGAAGCTCACGGTAGTGGCTTAAAATGGAAGTGAAATTTTCCAGTTCTACTTTGTTTGGGAGCATGCCAAACAAAAGAAGATAGATGGTTTCCTCATAGCCGAAGCGTTTTCCTTTTGTAAAACCGTTGATCAGGTCGTTGATGTCGATACCGCGGTAAACCAGCTTTCCGTCAATCGGTTCGCGTTCGTGTTCATTTAAAACATATCCATGCACATTACAGATTTGTGTAACGCCGGCAATGACACCGGTTCCATCCGCGTTGCGCAGTCCGCGTTTTACATCATATTTTTCGTAGAATTTCGGATCAATGCGGTTATATTCCTGAAAACGTTCGCATAAGGATGCAAAGGAACTGTAATCCGTTTTGTTCAGATTCAAGTTGTTCAACCTCCAGTTGTCCAAGCCGTTGGCTGGAAAGATATACGTAATTATTTTTATTGTAAGCGATATGGGCGGTAAAGTCAAGCAAACAGAAGGCAAATGAGCACTTGAAATGCAATTTCTAGCAGGGAATTGTGCGAAAAATGCGGATATTTTTTTGAGAAACGCAATAAATTTCTTCAAAAATGAAATTTGCACATTTTACTAACTGCATGAATGGGGAGTGTGGAATGAAAAGGGGATTATTGTACGGACTGGCGTTTTTTTTGGCGGTTGTCTGCATTCCAATGACGGCGTTTTCCGGGAATTCGGAAATAAAATCAGACAGTCAGCAAGAGCAGGAACAAGTCTCGCAGGAAAACGCATCACAGCCCGAAGCGGCCGGTTCTTCAGACAGTGCGGCCGCGCAGAATGTCTTTAAACTGCTCTTAACGGATACGGGTGAGGTGCTGGAATTGACTGCGTCGGATTACATCAAAGGGGTCGTTGCCGCGGAAATCCCAATGACCTACGAAGACGAAGCGATCAAAGCTCAGGCGGTTGCGGCGCACACCTATGCTCTTCGGATGCGCGACGTTCAGGGAACGGGCAGTGACACTTCCTTAAACGGAGCGGATTTCAGTGATGATCCTTCTAAATATCAGGCTTATGTTTCCAGAGAAGAATTCAACGAAATGTATGGTGATAAGGCGGAGGAGTATTGGGAAAAACTAAACGGGCTGGTCGATGAAGTCATCGGAAAGGTGATGCTTTACGAGGAGGAGCCCATTGCCGCGGCGTTTCATTCCACCTCATCGGGGAAAACGGAATCCGCTGAGATAGTATGGGGCAGCGCCTACGCGTATCTGGTCCCGGTGGATAGTACGGCCGATCAGAACGCGCCGACCTATCAGTCGGAAACAGTCCTGAGCTTTGAAGAAGTTTCCAACGCACTGAAAACAGTTTATTCGGATATTGCGCTTGACGGTGATAAATCCACCTTGTTTCAGATCAAATCCGCCAGTGACTCCGGTACGATTACCAGCCTTTCTGTGGGAAACAAAGAACTCAGCGGAGTGCAGCTGCGCTCTATTCTGGGGCTTCCGTCCGCGAATTTTACCGTTCAGTACCGAGCGGAAGATGATAGCTTTGTATTTACCACCCGCGGACTTGGTCATGGCGTGGGAATGAGCCAGTACGGTGCGAACCAGCTGGCGAAAGAAGGGAAAAATTACGAAGAGATTCTGACCCATTATTATACGGGGATCACACTCAGTGACCTGTAATATGCCGCCGGCGGTTTCCGCCGGCTTTTTTATGCCTGAGACGGATGGCAGGAACATTTTTCTGGATTTGACCCCGCAGGATAATCGGATTATAATAAAAAACAATGATGTGTTCGGATTATTAAGGCAGTGTTTGCTGCTTTTCTTTTGCTCCGCAGTGCTTACAACAAATACACCACAACAATTTACTACAATATAAAAAAGGCGGTGAACTGCCATGCAGTTGTTGATTACCCTTGCCATCGCGGTGGCAGGCGGTCTGCTGGCAAAAAAGTGCAGGGTCCCGGCGGGGGCGATGATTGGCGCAATGATTGCCGTTGCTGCATTCAATATCATAACAGGGGAAGCGTTTTTTCCTTCTGAAGTAAAAGTTATTGTCCAGATTATAGCGGGTATTTTTATTGGCGTTGGTGTTCGAAAAAAGGATGTTCTCGCGCTCAAGCGCATGCTGCTTCCGGCGGTGATTGCTGTTGCGGCAGTCATTTTGCTGACGTTTGTCATGGGCATGCTTCTTTTTTGTTTTACTGATTTTGATCTTGTTACCGCTTTGTTTTCCTGTGCGCCGGGTGGGCTTGTGGATATTACGCTCATCAGTTACGATATGGGAGCGGACACCTCGATTGTGTCGGTGCTGCAGCTGGTGCGGCTTATGTCGGTCATGGCGCTGTTCCCACCCGCGATTTCACGGATTGTGCGCTTTTATGAAAAGCGCAATAGCACGGCCAATGGAGGAAAGCCTGTGTTGAGCACCTCTTCCGAAGATGGAAAAACAGCGGCAGAGCCAATAAATCACCATGGTGTCAAAGAGATGCTGCTCACCTTTGCGGTGGGTGGATTTTTTGGCGTTCTCGGGTGGCTTTCGGGTGTGCCTGCGGGAACGATTGTTTTTTCCATGGTGGGGGTAGCTGCACAGAATATCCTGTTTGGGAACGCGTATATGCCTGCCCCAGTCAAAACCGGAGCGCAGATTTGTTCCGGTACGCTGATTGGTGAAGGAATCACCATGGCGGCGGTCGTTGGGCTTCAGGATGCGGTGATTCCCGCGCTCTGTTTTTTAGTGGGATACCTGCTCATCAGCATTTTCCTAAGTCTTTTATTGTTTCGGTTTACCAAACTGGACATTGGAACCGCGTTTTTCTGCTGCGCGCCGGGCGGCCTTTCCGATCTCACACTGATTGCGGGTGATCTTGGAGCAGATGTTGCGAAGGTGACGGTTTTTCAGCTTCTTCGTTCGGTCAGCGTCATTGCGCTGTATCCGATCATTGTCAGCGGGGTGATGTCTCTCTTTCCCGGAATATAAAGCGAGCGGCAGAAACGTTCAGTTGGTTCAAAAAAGGAAGAAGTGCTTGGTCCAATTGCCAAAATTGGTTTTGGGGGTGAAGGAAAGAACAATGAACGGTGAACAGCTGCTAAACGCCTTGGCTGTTTTGGGCGTACAACCGGGAATGAGCTTGGAAGTTCACACCTCGTTCCGCCGTTTCGGATTTGTGGAGGGAGGTCCTGACACACTGATTGGCGCACTTGAAAAAGCGATGGGTACGGAAGGAAGCATTGCAACGCCTTCCTTTCGTCTCAGTCATCCTGTTCCGTTCACCCAGACAGACCGGTCACTGGGCGTTACCTGCAAGCTTAGGATTCTGCCGCCGGATGCGCCTGTGAGTGGAATGGGCATTGTAGCAGATCGGTTTCGTAAGATGCCGGATGTGGTCACAGGCGAAGGGATTTTTCGTGTTTCGGTCTGGGGAAAGTATGCCGCAAAAGCGCCGGAGGGATTTGGCTGGTTTGTACAAAACGGTGGATGGGGTCTCCTGCTCGGAGTGGATATTTACCGTTTGAGTGCAATGCATTCAGTGGAATATCTTCTGCCGGAAGCGGTACAAGCTGTCTTCAGGCCGTCGCCGGAAGTGCAGAAGCTGTGTCCACCGTCAGAGTGGTTGGTTGAAACCGGGCTTCCTCCTGTACAGGCTTGGTATACCATTCAGCGGATGGCAATGGAACGGGGTTTTATTCGAACCGGGACAATCGGCTCCTGCCCGTATATGTTTTTTCGGCTTTCGGATGTAGTTGGCTTGTATGAACAGAAACTCCGGGAAAACGCATGTGCTCTTTACGGGATTGGATGACTGCTTTTTTACACAGAAATGTGCAAAACAATTTGAGCATCTTGGCAATAGGCGACCGCTTTAGGTTTGTATTATAATGAAAGCGTCCACATATCATACAATTATTCACAGCATCTGAACAATTCAAAGGAGGCAACCCTGTCGTGAAAAAAGCAAAAATCATCATTGATAAGGATTATCAGATCAGCGAGGTAGACAAACGCCTTGCCGGTTCTTTTGTGGAGCATCTTGGCCGCACGGTTTACGGCGGCATTTATGAACCCACCCATCCCACAGCGGACGAAAATGGTTTCCGCGGTGACGTAAAAGAATTGTTGCGTGAACTGGGTGTCACCATCCTGCGGTATCCGGGCGGTAACTTTGTCTCCGGTTACGACTGGAAAGACGGCATCGGCCCGAAGGAAGAGCGCCCTGCAAAGTATGACCCGGCATGGCATGTGGTGGATACCAACCAGGTCGGTACCAACGAATTTGCCAAGTTTGCCGAGGATATTGGCGCGGAAGTTATGATGGCGGTCAATATGGGCACCGGAACGCCGAAGGACGCGCAGGAGATCGTTGATTACTGCAACCGCGAAGGCGGCACCTACTGGAGCGAGCTGCGCAAACAGCACGGCGTAGAAAAACCGCATGGCTTTAAAACCTGGTGCATCGGAAACGAGATGGACGGCCCGTGGCAGATCTGTGCGATGGACGCAGATGATTACGCCAAAAAAGCAAACGAAGCGGCGAAGGTAATGCGCTGGACCGATCCTTCCATCGAGTGTGTTTTCTGCGGAAGCTGCGCGACCGAGCCGGAACATACCACCTTCGGTAAATGGGACCGTGAGGTTCTGGAACGGGCATATGACCAGATCGATTATATGTCTCTCCACCGTTATTACAACTATACCCCGGCGGCCAATATGTTCTACCCGCTGGTGGATACATTTGCGGATATCCCGCATTTCTTCACTGATCTTCAGGACTTCCTCAACACGGTCATTGGCGCCGCGGATTATGTAAAGGGAATGAAACACTCCAATAAAACCGTCAACATTTCGTTTGATGAGTGGGGCGTTGTCACCAGCGACCGAGGCGACGGAACCCGTGAACAGCGCGGCTATTCGGCATTCACGCAGATTGATACCATGATTTACGGCGGCATGCTCTGCACCTTCCTGAACAATGCGGACCGTGTAAAGATCGCGAACCAGTCTTTGCTGGTTAACAATGGCGGTATGATCTCCACTAAAGAGGGCGGCGAAGTGATTCGTCAGGGTACCTTCTATCCGTTTATGCATGTGGCGAAGTTCGCGAAAGGTATTGCTATCCGCACTGTTGTCAACGGCCCAATGGTCATGACCGAGCATTACGGCGAGCAGCCGGCAATCGTGAACGCGACAGTCTATAATCCCGAAACTGGCGATGTGACTGTTTTTGCCATCAACTGTTCGATGGAAGATGACATTGAGACCGCGTTCGATCTTCGTTCGTTTGGCGAGCTTGTTCCGGTAGAACGGATTGAGCTGTACAATGAAGACCCGTTTGTTCGCAACACTTTTGAAACCCCGGATGTCATCAAACCGGAAACCCTTTCTTTGGATGCTCCGGTCGACGGAAAACTGACCGCAGTGCTCAAAAAGCATTCCTGGAACGTTCTTCGTTTGAAAACAAAATAAAAAAGATTTCTAAGAAAAATGCGTTTCCGTTTTAAAAGCGGAAACGCATTTTTTATTTGATTGGGGTCGGGAGATTCAGCCTTTACATCATACCGAGGTATTCTTCCAGTGTAATGCCCTGTTCCATGATTGTTTCTGCGTGTTCTTTTCCAACATAGCGGTAATGCCATGGCTCATAAACGATTTTTGTGATCTCGGTTTTATCCTTCGGGTAACGCTCGATGAATCCATATTCGGCACAATGGGCATGCAGCCAGGCATAAGCTTCGGTTTCTGCAAAGTCTTCGGTGATGCCGCCGGTCCATTCCGCGCACATGATGTCCGCGGCGAGGCCGGTCTGATGCTCACTGGTACCCGGTACGGCAACATTTGCCGCTGTTTCAGCGGTTGCTTCCTCTTCGGTCATTCCCTGTGCTTGAAGCTGACGAACATTCTGCTCAAACAAACTCTGCTGGTATTCCTGTGTGCGGTATGCGGACAATACCCAAAGATTAATACCATCTTCTTTTGCAGCGTCAATCATAGTTTTCATATCTTCGGTCACTCTGGCATCCATCCGGTAATCTGACTGGACATACTCCAGCTCAACTTGATACCCTTCCGGTACGGGATGGGTGGAATTCACAAGGAGCAGCCTCCAGTCTTCGGAAGGGGATGTTAAGGTCTCTGTGGCTTTGTCACTGCTGTTTTCCATAGACTCCTCCTTTTCCGGGAGCGTGAGAAAAAGTTCACTCTGTGCCAAAACTCCGCCAGAATCCGAAAGTTCTGCCGCGTTTACTGTTTCCGGCACCCGGTTTTGTGATAATGCGACGCTGGCGGCGGTCAATGCGCCAACCGCGCAACCGAGCATGGTGATTTTGAAAGCCTGTTTCATGTTAATCCTCCATTTTTTACTTCCGGGCGTTTTGCGTCCTGTTCCTCTTTATTATGTACCGTATTCTCTGCGTTTATTGCCGGAACCTGTCAAACCATTCCGTGCAAAAATGGTTTGCATTTTTGACTTTTAAGGACATCTTTTTAAAAGTGAATTGTTTTTTTAACGTATTTGTGATACATTATCTTGTGTTAGCTTGAATTTTTAAATACAAGATAGAGGGGATCAACATGAAAATTAATAAAAATGCGGAACTGGTGCTGGAGCGCCGGTATCTGGCAAAAGATGAACACGGCGATCCGATGGAAACGGTAG
>USBI01000026.1 GCA_900552945.1 uncultured Oscillospiraceae bacterium | reverse complement strand
TCTTTTTCACCACCACCATTCATTTTCGGGGTTGATTTTTAATAGTTAATCTTTCTTTTGTGTGTTCGTTTTTTTGATTTTAAGTTCTTTCCCGTATCACACTGCCGGCAATGCGTTTCACATTTTGAAAAATTAAACAAAGATAGTGAAGAAATCATCACACAAAACTGACAATATGGATACGTTTGGTTTGAATTATACACCCTTTGTTTTAAAATTTCAACCTTTTCTTTTTGAAAATGTGCTTTGCTGTGTGGAAATCGGGAATGTGGAACAGTGCTGTGAAGAAATGTTTTTCCAAAAAGTATGATGGAGAGCTGAATCAATCGGAAGCAGCCGACCGACGGGCATTTTTGCGCATGACCGATGGGCTTCATTCTTGCTTTTCCCATATGAAACAGGTATAATGGTAACACGAAAAAGGGGCTGAATGAAGTGAAAGTTTGTTTGTATACCGAAGGACTTGAGTATGTTTCCAAATCCGGTTTGGGGCGGGCAATCAAGCATCAGATGAAAGCACTGGATTATGCCGGTGTGGAGTATACGTTAGACCCGAATGAAGAGTACGACATTGTTCATATTAATACGTATGGGCTCAAATCCAGGCACCTTGCGAGAAAGGCGCGCAGAAAGGGCAGAAAGGTTGTTTACCATGCTCATTCTACTGAAGAGGATTTCCGCAATTCGTTTATCCTTTCCAATCAGATCGCTCCGTTATTCAAACGCTGGCTGGTAAGCAGCTACAATCTGGGCGACCATATTGTAACGCCGACTCCTTATTCCAAGCGGCTGTTGGAAGGCTATGGCATTCAAAAGCCCATCACAGCGGTCTCCAACGGGATCGAGCTTTCCTTTTATGAACGCCCGGAAGGGGAAGACGGAAGCGCGTTCCGCAAACGGTTCGGTTATTCAAAAGAAGATAAAGTCGTTATGGCGGTCGGGCTTTACATTGAGCGAAAGGGAATCCTTGACTTTGTGGAGTTGGCCCGTCGGATGCCGGAATACAAATTCATCTGGTTCGGGTATCTTGACCCCAAGCTTATCCCGCAGAAGATCCGTGACGCGCTGAAGGTCAATCTGCCGAATTTGGTATTTCCCGGTTATGTGGAGCCGGAGGTTCTGCGTGAAGCGTATTACGGCGCGGATTTGTTTGTGTTTCCAACCTTTGAGGAAACAGAAGGAATTGTTTTACTGGAAGCGCTTGCCGCAAAGCAGAAGGTGTTAATCCGTGATATTCCCATTTACGATGGCTGGTTTACCGACGGTGAAAACGTGTATAAAGCTTCTTCGCTGGATGGATTCGAGGAGAAGATCAAAGGAATTCTGGAAGGGCACCTTCCGGACTTGACCGCCGCGGGTTATGAATTGGCAAAACAAAAAGATATCCGCAGCATTGGAGAAGAGCTGAAAGCGATTTATCAATCGGTGCTGGCACAGAAGGCATAACGGAGGAAACGCATGATCTTATCCGGAAAAGAAATTTTAAAGCACATGGGCAAAGAGATCGTGATTGAACCGTTTGATGAAAAGCGGCTCAACCCGAACAGTTACAACCTTTCGCTTGCCAATGAACTGCTGGTGTATGAAACCGAAACGCTGGACATGAAAACGCCGAACCCGGTCCGCCGGCTGATCATTCCCGAAGAGGGGCTGGTGCTCCAGCCGAACCGGCTGTATCTTGGAAGAACCAACGAGTTCACCCGCACCGAAGGGTTTGTCCCCATGCTGGAGGGTCGGTCCTCCACCGGGCGGCTGGGCTTGTTCATCCATGTTACGGCAGGTTTTGGGGATGTGGGGTTCGCCGGTTACTGGACGCTGGAAATTTTCTGTGTTCAGCCGATTCGTATTTACCCGGATGTGGAGATCTGCCAGATCTATTACCATGATATCCATGGGGAGTATGAACCTTACCGGAGCGGGAAATACCAGAACAACAGTGGCATCCAGCCGAGCCTGATGTACCGGGACTTTGAACCGCAAAAAAAATGACGCAAAAATAAAACGGTTACTTAAAACAGCGTGCCAATGTTTGGCACGCTGTTTTGCTTTTTGAAAGGTAAAGTGGGTTGGATTCAGGCAGAAGAATGCATTTAAAAGCATAAACAAACAAGCTAAAAATTCAAAAACATAAATTATATTTTAAAAAACGGGAATCTATAAAAAATATTGCAACTTTATTGACAACAATCTTGCAAAGAGGTAAAATAAATATCACATCGTATGATTGTATACAATTATACACATTAAATTTGTGAGATTGCTTTTGTAACATGAGAGGGGCCTTTCCATGATCGAACTCAACAAAAAATCCAACCTTCTGGAAGAAAAAACCTACCGCTACACCTTGCAGGATGTGGAAGAACCGCGGCTGTTCCGCGATATGTATTCGTATGAGGAGATTCCGAAAATCCCCTTTAATAACCGTCGAGTTCCTATGAATATGCAGGATGATATCTGGATCACCGATACCACCTTCCGCGACGGGCAGCAGTCCCGCGCGCCCTATACAACCCAGCAGATGGTGGACATTTATAAAATGATGCACCGGCTCGGCGGCCCGAATGGTATGATCCGCCAGACAGAGTTTTTTGTTTACAGTGAGAAAGACCGCGAGGCGCTTTATAAATGTATGGAGCTTGGCTACCGTTTCCCGGAAATCACCACCTGGATTCGGGCCAGCAAGGAAGACTTTAAGCTGGTGCGGGACATTGGCATTAAAGAGACGGGTATTCTGGTCTCCTGCTCCGATTACCATATCTTCAACAAGCTGAAAATGACCCGCCGGCAGGCGCTGGAACATTATCTTTCAGTCGTGTCTGACGCGATTGAGGCAGGTTTGCGCCCTCGTTGCCATTTTGAGGATATCACCCGCGCTGATTTTTACGGTTTTGTCGTTCCGTTTACCAACGCGCTGATGGAAATGTCTCAGCAGGCAGGCGTTCCCATTAAAATCCGCGCCTGTGACACGATGGGCTATGGTGTGCCGTTCATCGGCGTTTCGCTTCCGCGCAGTGTAGCGGGCATCATTTACGGTTTGCAGCATTATTCGGAGGTTCCGCCTGAGATGCTGGAGTGGCATGGCCATAACGATTTTTATAAAGGTGTCGCCAATGCGTCGACCGCATGGCTTTACGGAGCCTGCGCGGTCAACTGCTCGCTGTTCGGCATTGGTGAGCGGACAGGAAATGTGCCGCTTGAGGCCATGGTGGTGGAATACGCTTCCCTCAAAGGAACGACAAACGGCATGGACACCACCGTCATTACCGAACTGGCCGATTATTACCAGAATGAGCTCGGCTATGATATTCCGCCGATGACGCCGTTCGTCGGCCAGAGCTTTAACGTTACCCGCGCGGGAATCCACGCGGACGGACTGCTGAAAGATGAAGAGATTTACAACATCTTTGATACTGGGAAGATTTTGAACCGCCCCGCGATTGTTTCGGTCAGCAACGTGTCCGGCCTTGCCGGCATCGCGTTCTGGATCAACCAGTATTACCGCCTGCCGGAGGAAGCAAAGGTCGACAAGCGTTCCGACCTGGTCGTACAGATCAAACAATGGGTCGACCGGGAGTATGAGAACGACCGTCAGACGGTCATCAGCGACGGTGAACTGGTTTCGCTGGTCAAACAGTATGCGCCGGAGCTCCATGAACGTTACGGCCGTCATGCGCGTGCAGACAAATAAGCGGGTGGATGGCATGCTAAAACGATTGAGTCCATCCGGCGGGTCGCTCTATCAAAGCGTGTTTGAGGCGCTGGAACGAGCCATTTTAAACGGAACGCTGAAAAGCGGAGAAAGCCTTGCGGAAAATAAACTCTCCGAACAGTTGGGCGTCAGCCGCACGCCGGTGCGGGAAGCGCTCCGCCAGTTGGAGCTGGAGGGCCTGGTCCGCTCGGTGCCGAACAAAGGCGCTGTTGTCATTGGCGTGACCCGTCAGGATATTGAGGACTGTTACCTCATCCGGATGCGGGTCGAGGACCTTGCCGTCCGCCGCGCGGCGGAAAACATCCTGCCGGAAGAACTGGAACAGCTTTCCGAACTGCTCAGTCTGCAGAAGCTGTACGCGGAGCGGTTGAATTTTGAAAAGCTGTCGGAACTGGACGGGGCGTTTCATGAACAGATCTATCATGCCAGCCGCAGCCGCCAGCTGGAACACCTGCTTACAGGGCTTCATCATTATGTGCGTCATGCACGTTCGGTCTCCTTTAAACAGTCCGGCCGTGCGCTGAAGGCGCTGGAAGAGCACCGGGATATTTTAAAGGCGCTTACCGAACATGACCCGGAAGCGGCGGCGGGCTTTATGGTGGAGCACATCGCCAATGCGCGGGATAATCTGATCGCTCATTTAAAAAGCGGGGAGGCGATCATATGAGCTTTTACGACCGGGTGTATGAAGCGGTTTGCCGTATCCCCAAAGGAAAGGTCGCGACCTACGGACAGATCGCCATGCTTGCCGGAAGCCCGCGCGCTTCCCGCGTGGTAGGGTATGCCCTGCACGTCAACCCGAAGCCGGGGGTGATCCCCTGTCACCGGGTGGTCAACCGGGAAGGGCGGCTCGCGCCGTCATTCGCCTTTGGAGGGACCGATGCCCAGCAGCGCCTTTTGGAAGGTGAAGGCGTTACGGTGCAGGACGGTTATGTCGATTTAAAGCGCTTCGGCTGGGATGGCTGTTCGACAGTATAATTGCTTTCCGCATATAAAACACATGAAAATTCAACTTGTATAACAGGGGCGTCCCGTCTGGGGCGCCTTTTTGTTTGCGCAAAAAAGAATCCGTCGTTTTTAACAAAGAAATCCCCAACATTCCGGCAAATGGTAGAAAATGAAAATTTCATTTTCCCTTTCTTGACACACTTTCGGGAAAGGACTAGGATTAGTTTAGTTTATTCTGTAAATCTATCTTCCATGAAAACGGAGGCATTAACATGATAAAGCATGGCTATGAAAGCAAATTGCATGCATCCCGATGGGAAGAGGGCATGCTTTGTGGAAACGGCACCATCGGCGCGCTGGTCATGGGCGGAGGACCGAATGAAAAGGTGCTGTTCAGCCACGAAAACCTGTATGCGCCGCTTCATCCGAAGCATCTCCCGGTGCATACGGCAAAAACGCTTGGGACCATCCGGGAACTGCTTGCCAAAGGGGAGTACCAGGAAGCGGCTAACTTTGTTGTCCGTCAGGGCAAGGAAGAGGGCTTTGAACATGAAATGTACTGGGATGACTCCTTTATGTCCGCCTGCACGCTTGCGGTGGATATGAAAGGTGGGCAAGAGACCGAATATAAAAAGTCACTGGATTTTGAAACCGGTGTGTCTACGACCGAATTCCTCCTTGACGGCGTTTCGGTCAAACGCGAGGTGTTTGTTTCCCGCGCGAGCGGATTTGCCGTTATGCGCATCACTTCTTCCGCACCGCTGGATTATGAGGTGCAGCTGCGTGAGCTGGAGGAGACCGACCAGCCGAACGAATGGTGGGAAGTTGGTTACACCAGAAACTACGCGCCGGCCGTGATTTGCGCCCAGGGTGATACGATTTCTTATGAAGGCTCGTTTACCACGACCGATTACGGTTACCGTTGTGCGGCAAAAGTCGCGAAAACGGACGGCAAAATGGTCTCCGGTCAGAACGGAATTTCTGTTTCGGGTGCGACGGAAACCCTTATTTTTGTGAATGTGATTGTTTGTGAGGATGTAAAGCAGTCAGGCGAATCGGCGGCGGACGCGTTTTCCGGCGTTTCTGCCGATTATGATGCGCTGCTCAAAGCGCATACGGACATCCACAAAACCATTTATGACCGCATTTCGTTGGACCTGGACGACCCGGAGAGCGATGGACAGCTTGCCGAAGAACTGTGGGCGCGTTCCCGCACGCCGGATGCCGCTCCGCCGAACGGATTCTTTAAACGGATATTTGACGCCGGCCGGTATGAGATCCTTTGTTCCAGCGGCAAGCGCCCGCCGAACCTGCAGGGCCGTTGGACCGGTACCAATCATCCCTACTGGTCGGGTGACTACACCCAGAATGGAAATCTGCAGACCGCAATTCTTGGCGCTCTGCCGGGCAATATGTTTGAAGCGATGGACAGCTTCATCGATTATGAAGAGGAATTGATCCCGGATAACCGCATCAACGCGCAGACCCTTTACGGCTGCCGTGGTATGATGCTCGCCTGCCGCGGGAACAATCACGGACTGCTCAACCACTTTGGTCACCGCTGGTGCATGACCTTCTGGACAGCCGGCGCCGCTTGGAACGCGCATTTCTTCTATGATTATTTCCTTTACACCGGCGACCGGGACTTCTTTATCAACCACGCGCTGCCGTACATGAAAGAATGCGCTCAGTTTTATGAGGATTTTCTCATCGAGGATGAAAACGGCCATTGGTTCTTCACCCCGTCCTACTCGCCGGAAAACAATCCGGAGGGTTCCGAAGCGCAGGCATGTGTCAACGCGACCATGGATATTGCGGTGGCAAAAGAGCTATATTCAAACCTGATCGAAGGCTGTACTACCCTTGGCATTGAGCAGGAAAATATTCCGAAATGGAAGTACATGCTTGAAAAAATGCCGCCTTACCTCATCAACGAGGACGGCGCGCTTAAAGAATGGGCGGTGCCGCAGCTCAAAGACCGTTACGATCACCGTCATTCCTCGCATTTGTATATGATCTACTACGGTCTGCCGGAGGAGATTCGAAACAACAAAGCTTTGTACGACGCTTGTGAAAAAGCGTATGAATACCGTATGAAGTTTAAGGAAAAAGAGCAGGGCGAAATGGCGTTCGGCAATATCCAGATGGGATTTGCCGCGGCGCATCTGCGGGATAACGCGACGGTTTGGCGGCTGCTCTGCATCATGGCAAAGAACAACTATTATAACACCTTCGCTTCTTCGCACGATATGGGTCCTAGCATCTTCAACGCGGATATCAGCGGCGGCTTCCCGGCGCTCATGCTGGAAGCGCTTGTTCAATCCCGCCCGCTTACCGACGAGAGCGGGAAAATCACCGGGTATGAGATCGAGCTTCTGCCGAACCTTCCCGCCGCGTGGAACAAGGGAAGCCTCAAAGGGGTACGTGCCCGCGGTGGTTTTGAGCTTGACTTTGCCTGGGAAGATGGCCGCGTGACAAGCTGTAAGGTATATAACCACAACGGCAACGATTATACGTTGATCGGAGCGGAAGAAAAATGAAGCTCTATGACATCGTCGCCCTCGGCGAAACATTGATCGATTTTACCCCGGCGGGAGAACGCCTGTTTCAGGCGAATCCCGGCGGCGCGCCGGCGAACCTGCTGGTCATGGCGGCAAAAGCCGGCTGCCGTACGGCGTTCATCGGAAAAGTGGGAAAGGACCAGTTCGGTGATTTTTTGGTGGATACCCTGTCCCAAAACGGGGTGGATGTTTCCGGTATGCGGCGCAGTCCCATACACACCACGCTGGCGTTTGTCCATCTGCATAACGGGGACCGGAGCTTTACCTTCTGCCGCAACCATTCGGCGGATACGCTCCTCTCGCCGGAAGAGCTTGACCGCAGTCTGCTGGAAGGCTGCCGGGTGTTTCACTTTGGTTCTCTTTCGTTTACCGATGAGCCTGCCAAATCCGCCACTCTGGAAGCCATCCGCATTGCGCGCAGCGCCGGGGCAGTCATCTCTTACGACCCCAACTGGCGCCCTGCTTTGTGGGAGGATGTGGAATACGCCCGGAAGATGATGGCCCTTCCGCTCCCCCAGGTGGATGTGATCAAACTTTCTGACGATGAGGTACCCATGCTCACCCCTTATGAGGATGAGGTAAACGGCGCTCAATGGCTGCTGGAGCAGGGGATGCGCCTTGTAGTGGTCACCAGAGGGGCGAAAGGGTGCTATTACCGCACCGCGGACGCTTCCGGCTATATTCCCGCTCCGGATGTGAAGGTCGTTGACACCACCGGTTCCGGTGATGTATTTACCGGTGCTCTGCTCTCGCAGCTGCTGCAGCAGGATTTTTCGCTGGAGCAGAAGGAACTGGAACCCATACTGCGCTTTGCCTGCGCGGCGGGCTCGCTTTGTGGCACCCGGTACGGTGGAATTCCGGCCATACCGCAGAAAGAGGAAATTGAAAGCTTTTTAAAAACACATAACAACAACTAAAATATGCGGCGGACCCAAAAAGCTTCTGCTGCTTCTGAAGAAAATATCATTTGAACAAGAGGTGTATGCAATGAAACAGGCAAAAATCACGGTGGATCACCGCAGCAAAATTTCAGTGATCGATAAACGAATCTATGGTTCGTTTATTGAACATCTTGGCCGCGCTGTTTACAACGGCATTTACCAGCCGGGGCATCCGACGGCGGATGAACAGGGCTTCCGCGGGGATGTACTGGAACTGGTGCGTAAGCTCAATGTTCCCATCGTCCGTTATCCGGGCGGAAACTTTGTTTCCGGCTTCAAGTGGGAGGACAGCGTCGGCCCGAAGGAGCAGCGTCCATTCCGTCTTGAGCTTGCCTGGTTTGTGGTGGAGACCAACCAGTTCGGGCTTAACGAATTCTGCGACTGGGCCAAAAAGGCGGATACTGATGTAATGATGGCGGTCAACCTCGGCACCCGTGGGCCGATGGAGGCAAAAGAGCTGATCGAGTACTGCAACCATCCGTCTGGTACAGCGCTGAGCGATCTGCGTATTCAGCACGGTTATAAAGAGCCGCATAACATCAAGACCTGGTGCCTTGGCAATGAGATGGACGGCCCGTGGCAGATCGGGCACAAAACAGCAGACGAGTACGGCCGCGTCGCCTGCGAAACGGCGAAGGTGATGAAGTGGGTCGATCCGGACATTGAACTGGTCGTCTGCGGCAGTTCAAGTAAAACGATGCCGACTTACCTGCAGTGGGAGGAAACAGTCCTCGGCCATACTTATGAAAATGTCGATCTGCTTTCTCTTCATCAGTATTACGGTTATCCGAACAGCGACAATGATACCCAGTCTTTCCTTTCCAAAGCGGATGAGATGGATGAGTTTATTAAAGAAGTCATTGCTGTTTGTGATATGGTGCAGGCCAAAAAGCACGGAAGTAAAAAGATCAATCTGTCCTTCGATGAGTGGAACGTTTGGTATCATTCAAACGAACAGGATAAAAAATTGCTGAAATGGGTGCAGGCGCCTCATCAATTAGAGGATATTTATCTGTTTGAGGATGCTGTCCTCGTCGGCGATATGCTGATCACGCTGCTCAAAAACGCGGATCGTGTAAAGGTTGCCTGCTTGGCGCAGCTTGTCAATGTTATTGCACCGATCATGACCGAGGACGGAGACGGCCCGGCGTGGTGCCAGACCATCTTCTACCCGTTTATGCACGCTTCCAATTACGGGCGCGGCGTTGCGTTGAACACTGAGGTTGAGTCGCCTAAATACTCCTGCCTCCAGCGTTCGGATGTGAACCATATCAATTCTGTCGCGGTTCACAACGAGGAGGAGGGAACGGTGACTGTGTTTGCGGTCAACCGTAATCTGGAAGACGATGTCGAGACTGAGATCGATCTCCGTCCGTTCGGTTCGGTTGAGTGTGAGGAGGTCATCTGCTATTCCAACGATGACATCAAAGCCTGCAACAGCGCGAGCAATCAGGTGGTTCCGCACAATGTTCCGGTTCCAGCAGTGGAAAATGGCAAAATAAAGGTTTGTCTGCCGAAAGCTTCCTGGAATGTTGTTCGTTTTCGTGTGAAGTAAACCGATTTGTTGAAAAAGGACAAAAGCGTCCGGCGACGGCCGGACGCTTTTGCTGTTCGATGAATCGCGGCTGTTTTTTGTTTTTTAGAGCAACCGCCTGGAAAAGTGAGGAAGTCCGATGGAAAAATGTTGTTATAAGCTGATTCGCATGAAACGGAAAACGCTGGCTGTTCATGTGCTTCCGGATGGTACAGTAGAGGTTCGCGCGCCTTTGCGGATGCCTGCAGCGGTTATTGAGAAATTTATCGCGTCCAAGAGCGGATGGATCAAGGAACACGTTGCCCGGGCTGAAGAACGAAACAAACGTCTTGCGGCATACCATGCGCAGGAAGGAAAGACGTTCTGGTTCCGCGGGCAGGATTATCGAATCACCTATGCGCGGGATGAAAACGCCGCTTTGTTGTTTGCGGATCAAGTTTTTGCGGTTTCGCCGCATGAGCCGATTCGGAAAAAGCAGTTTCAGGAGTTTCTCTTGCGGCAGGCAAACGATTACCTTCCCGCACGGCTTTCGGTACTTTCCCGGCAAACAGGGCTGAGTGCTGCGCGGATTTCGGTGGGTTCCGCCCGGACGAGGTGGGGAAGCTGCACCGGAAGAAATGAAATCCGTCTTTCCAAATTTCTCATGCTTCTGCCGGATGCTTGTGTGGATTATGTCATCCTTCATGAATTATGCCATACCAAGGAGCACAACCATTCCGCCGCGTTTTGGAAGCTGGTACAGACATATTGTCCGGACTGTTTTTTTCAGCGTGAGCGAATGGCGCAGCTTGAGCGGGAGATTGCGCCGCAGATCGCCTGGCTGTCCTCGAAAAATGTAGAATAATCGAAAATAATACGTTTTGTATAATAATATTGCCAAAAATAAGGCTTAAATTCAATCGGTACCAATATATCTGTATCGCATTGGGATGATGTAAAAATAAGCTTATGGGGGATAAAATCAACCAAAAACAGCAAAAATCTGTATAATATTAAAAAAATATACAAAACGGAATCAAAAATTCCTCTTTTCGGCTTTTTTAAAACATGGTATAATGAAAAAAATATGTTTTGTAGAAAATTGCCGTTTATTGACGGTGGCAGAAAGGCGGGCGGAACCGGCTGTGAAAGAAACGTTTATCCGTATCTATCAGGAAAAAATCAAACGGGACGGAGCAGAAAAATTATTGGAATACCTTGATTCCCGCGCGAGCGATTTCTTTACTGCGCCTGCAAGCGCGCGGTACCATGGCGCGTATGACGGCGGGCTTGTGGAACACAGCCTGAATGTGTATGAATGCCTTTCGGATTATCTCGCCCGGCCGCGTGTAAAAGAGCGCTACGGAGTGGATGTGAGCGAGGAGTCCATTGCCATTGCGGGACTGCTTCATGACATATGCAAGGTCAATGTGTACAAACGCTCTACCCGCAATGTAAAAGATGATAATGGAGTCTGGCAGAAGGTTCCCTGCTACGAGTTTGACGACCAGCTTCCGTATGGGCACGGGGAAAAGTCGGTTTATATCATTTCCGGATTTATGCGCCTGACCCGGGAGGAGGCTTTTGCCATCCGGTATCATATGGGCTTTTCCGGCAACGATGACCCGCGCAATGTCGGCGCTTCTTTTGAAAAATATCCGCTTGCGTTTGCGCTTGCTACAGCGGATATGGAAGCGACCTATTTTCTGGAGGGGAGATAATTATGCGGATTCGGCACAAACCCTGGGCACGCCCGGAACTGGAAGCCTGTTCGTTTTATGTTCGCGAGCCTGTCATATACCGCGGGCGGTGGGCACAGGCGTTTCAAAACGGTCAGCCGATACAGCTGGAACTTGGCTGTGGAAAAGGCGGCTTTATGGCGGAACTCGCTTCTCATCATCCAGAAGTCAATTTTCTGGTGGTGGATATCAAAAGCGAAATGCTCGCCATGGCAAAACGCAACATTGAAAAGCTGGATCGCGTGGCTACGTCCCATGTGCGGCTCATGTCACAGGATATTGAGCGGATTGACCAGATTATCGCGCCGGAAGACCGAATTGAACGAATTTACATCAACTTCTGCAATCCATGGCCAAAAGACCGGCATAAAAAACACCGGCTTACCCATACCCGTCAGCTGTTAAAGTATAAAGAATTTTTGGTGGACGGCGGGGAGATCTGGTTTAAGACGGATGATGATGAACTGTTTGAAGACTCGATCGGTTATTTTAATGAAGCCGGATATGAAATCAGCTATCAAACCTGGGACCTCGCGAAAAGTGGGTTTTCGGGCAGTATTCCCACCGAACACGAAGAGATGTTTGTGCGGATGGGAAAAAATATAAAATTTTTGGTCGCCGCTGTCTGCGAAGGCACCGGTGCGACTGTGTGACGAGGAGGAAATAACATGTCCGAAAAGAGCCTGTTTCAGGATGATTTTCTTACGATGACCATTGGGAAACAAAAACACATTGCTTTAATTGCGCACGATCATAAGAAAAAAGAATTGGTCGAGTGGGTCAAAGAAAACAGTGAAGAGTTAAAAAAGCATTTTCTGTGCGGCACTGGTACAACGGCGCGCCTGATTGCTGAAGCGGCTGAACTTCCGGTTCGGGCGTATAATAGTGGCCCATTGGGCGGCGACCAGCAGGTGGGTGCAAAAATCGTGGAAGGCGCGATCGATATGGTCGTCTTTTTCTGGGATCCTCTGGAATCCCAGCCGCATGACCCGGACGTTCGTGCGCTGCTGCGCATTGCCGTGGTTTATGATATTCCGATTGCCACCAATCGAGCTACGGCGGACTTCATGCTTCATTCCCGTTTTATGAATGAAGAGTATGACCATCAGATTACGAATTACAATAAAAAAATACAGGACCGGATTCAAAGCTTTCAATGAGTTTTCCAAAAAACGCCGTTTAAATACGGCGTTTTTTCTGTTTGTAAGGGGTATTTGTTTTAGGCATAACTTCGCGCAGTAAAGAAATATGGAATGCCTTTTTATGCGGTGATAAAAGGATGTTTATCTGGGTCAAAAAAATGGAGTAAATGGTTAAAAAAGTCCCATAAAAAAGCTTTGATTGCGGTGTTGGGTGGTGATATAATGAGCGCAGCGTCACACTTTGTTTTCAGGCAATGCGTTTACCATATCAAGCAGGGAGGAACAGCTATATGGCGTTTTATTATGGAGCCGATTACTATCCGGAACACTGGCCGCGTGACCGGTGGGAAACCGATGCGAAACTCATGGAGGAAATGGGAATTGACGTTGTTCGCATGGCGGAATTTTCCTGGGCGAAAATGGAGCCACGTGAGGGAGAATTTCATTTTGAATGGCTGAAGGAAGCGGTAGCGCTTTTGGCAAAGCATGGGATCAAGTCGATTTTGGGAACTCCAACTGCGGCGCCGCCGGCGTGGGTCATTGAGAAAAACCCTGAAATCCAGCCGATTGATTCCGACGGTACCCAGCACTTTTTCGGCGGCCGGCACCATGACTGTCAGTCAAATGAGACCTACCGGCAGCATATCCGCCGTTTTGTGACTGCGATGGCAACCGCGTTTAAAGACGACCCAAATGTTGTTGGCTGGCAGATTGACAATGAATTGGGAAACAGCCATTACAACCTTTGTTACTGCCCTTCCTGTACAGCGCATTTTCAGGAGTGGCTTCGTAAGAAATACGGTACGGTAGATGCGCTCAACAATGCGTGGGGAACTTGGTTCTGGAGCCAGCAGTATGATTCCTTCGAACAGGTTCAGGCTCCTAAAGTGACGGTCTCCGGGCGCAACCCTTCGGCTGTGCTGGACTGGAACCGTTTCTGTTCTGATTTGATTGTAGACTTCCAGCAGCTTCAGATTGATATCATCCGAAGCATCTGCCCGCCGGAACAGTTTATCACACACAATATGATGGGGTTCAGCGATAAGGTAAGTTATTATGACCTTGCGAAATCGCTGGATTTTGCAAGCCATGACCAGTATCCGGGCGGGCATTTCGCGGTTGCACCTCATCAGCCGAATGATCGGCTGGCAGGCGACCTGGATTTTATCCGGAGTGTAAAAGGAAAGAATTTCTGGATCATGGAGCAGCAAGCGGGTATTACCGGTTGGGAAACGATCGGCCGGATGCCGCAGCCGGGCCAGCTTTCTTTGTGGGCGGTGCAATCGGTCGCGCACGGAGCGGATACGATCGTGTTTTTCCGTTGGCGCACCTGCACGGTTGGAACAGAACAGTATTGGCATGGTATTCTGCCGCACAGCGGCCAGCCAGGCAGAAGTTACCGGGAATTAAAAGAACTCATCCATAAAACCCGTCCGCTGATGGCAGAAATCCAGGGGGTTTCTCCAAAACCGGAGGTTGGTATTGTTTACTCTTACGACCAAAACTATGCGATGAAGATTCAGCCGCACAATCCCAAGATGTCTTACATGGAACAGATTCGCAAATATTACGCGGCGTTTTATAAACGCAATATTCCGGTGGATTTTGCGCAGGATACTGCGGACTTCAGCCGTTACAAACTGTTGGTTGCCCCGCTTCAGTATCTGATGGACCCGGAGTTGGAGCAGCGTTACCGTGATTATGTGCGTGGGGGCGGCCATTTGGTGCTCACCATGCGCACCGGCGTAAAAGACCGCAATAACATCTGTATGAGCGACCGGCCGCTTCCGGGAGCGCTTAGTGATGTGCTCGGTATTGAGGTGCCTGATTACGACAGCCTGTGGGAAACAGACCTTAAAGTCCGCTGGGGCGATCAGTTCTATACAGCGGAACAGTGGAGCGATTTGATCGATCTGAAGGGGGCGCAGCCGCTCGCTGAGTGTGCGTCTCAGTTTTACGCAGGTTCTCCTGCGATTACGGTCAACCAGTATGGAGACGGTCTTGCTTATTACGTTGGCAATGAACCGGGCGAGGAGCTGATGGATCGGCTTGCAGGTGAGTTGGCTGAAAAAGCCAGGACTGCTCCGGTTGCGGATGCGCCGGAAGGTGTTGAAGTGGTTATGCGCCGCGGCGAAACCAAAGCATACCTGTTCGTTCTCAATCATAATGAGACGCAGCAGCAGTTTACGGTTCCCGCTGGATGGAAAAATTACTTTGACGGGCAGCAGGAAACTCTTGAACCGTTTGCGTATCATGTGTACACCAAAGAACTTTAATTTAAAAAAACAGGGCTTGGCTTTTGCTAACGCCACATAAGGCAGTAATTTAAAACAACATTGAAATATACTTTACGGGCAATAGCAAAGGCAAGAGACAGCGTAGAAGGCAAAAATGCTTTTTACGCTGTCTTTCTTTATGTTCAAAAATAAAATCGCACATTCGTCAAGCAAAAACTTCCTTGCTACAATGTAGGCGAGGGAGGTAAGCAGATATGCGAAATCAAAAATATTACATAGCGATTGATGAAAGTGAACGGAGAATTATTCTAAATGCTCTTAATGCGCTGCGGAACAAATTACTTGCACAAGACAGATATACGGACGCAGTAGATGATGTTCTAATCAAAGTAGTCAACGCACCTATTAAGAAATTCAAGATAAAGATGGCGGAGGTTTAAGGTTATGGAAAAAACAATATTTGAGCAGATGGGCGGCACATATACTCAGCAAGGCGATTGCTATTTGCCAAATCTCGTCTTACCCACCGAAAAAGAAACAAGACCTATTGGAGTATGGGGGCAACGGCATTTACGGTATCTGAAAGAATGCCATAGGATTACATACGCTAATCTTCTCACAAGCGGCAAACTGAATAGCTATCTTGTTGATATTGATGAGCGGGCAGAGAATATGTTTCTTCGGTTGGTAAAGCAGATGGCAGAGCACGAGGGTGTGACCGAGCGACTAAAGGCGGAAAATCAAATGGAGTGGGTTGGACAGATAAATAACATTCGAATTTGTGCAACAGAAATTGTCAACCAAGTGATTATTTTTGGACAAATGACCGCACTAAAATAGCGGTCTAATTCTGCTGGCGTCTGCTTCATACAACTTTTTATCCACCATAAAACCATTTCTACAAAGTTACCGGAAACATGATTGATAAGAAAATCCAGCCGTATGTCTTTATTGTGTTTCCGATTTTGTTTGACAAAGTCACGGATTATATAAAGTAAAAAAACTGTGAATTCTTAAGGGATTAACTTGACTTTTTCTCCTCATGATTTTATACTAACAAAGATTAGAATTGGTATTTTTATTTCCTAATAGAGCCATATTATATTGCACTTTTTATTGGGAACGACAAGATCACGTTATATTTATGGATGTTTGTCTTCTTGATTAGCAAGGCTCCGGACAAATTACCGGAGTCATTTTTTTACAATATGAAGGGAATTATGGTGAAAGCGATATGGACAGCCAAACTCCAGACATAAAAGAAAAAATACTTTTCACAAGTCCAGCGGAAGCCTGTCACCTGATGGGTTCCAATATGCGGGGCCTCTCGCAAGAGGAAGCGGACAAGCGCTTAGAACAATACGGAAAAAATGAATTAGCGCAAAAGAAGCAGACCAGCATGCTGAAAAAGTTTTTGGCAAACTTTACTAGCTTGATGGCATTGCTTTTGTGGGCCGGCGGCGTTA
Organism: uncultured Oscillospiraceae bacterium; assembly: GCA_900552945.1. Lineage (GTDB taxonomy): Bacteria > Bacillota > Clostridia > Oscillospirales > Ruminococcaceae > Metaruminococcus_A > Metaruminococcus_A gallistercoris. The sequence continues at coordinate 6,449 of USBI01000026.1, read as the reverse complement.
TGGCAATACTTTCCGGCGCATTAGAGTTGGGGATTGCCATTTTCTGCGTCAATCTGATCAATGGCCTTTTCTCCTTTTTTCAGGAATTTAAGGCGGAAAAGGCGACCAACGCCCTGCAAAAGATGCTGCCCGCTTACGCTCGAGTAATCCGGGATGGCGAAGAGAAAAAAATACTGGCAACAGAAATTATCCCCGGAGACATTATGGTTCTGGAAGAAGGCGACCGCATCAGCGCCGACGCCCGAATTCTTCAAAGCAATGATTTCCGTGCCGACCAGTCAACGCTTACCGGAGAGAGCAATCCTATCCGTAAAAGCAGCGATGCTTTACAACAGGAATGCAGTTATTTGGAAGCGGAAAACATGGTGTTTTCCGGCACGTCAGCGGCGGCGGGTACCTGCCGTGTGCTGGTTGTATCAACCGGTATGGACAGTGAATTTGGGAAAATTGCAAACCTGACGCAAAATACAGAAAAAAGCCTTTCGCCTTTGCAAAAGGAACTAAATGTCCTGACTAAACAAATCGCCTTGATTGCTTTCAGTATTGGCCTTATCTTTTTCCTGATTGCGGTATTTTTAGTAAAAGACCCGTGGATGGAATCATTTCTTTTTGCGCTGGGAATGATCGTGGCATTTATCCCGGAAGGGCTGTTGCCGGCGGTAACGCTATCTTTGGCTTTAGCGGTACAGAAAATGGCTAAAGAGCACGCACTGGTCAAGAAATTGTCTTCTGTAGAAACATTGGGATGTACCAATGTCATCTGTTCGGATAAAACCGGTACCCTTACGCAGAATGAAATGACGGTCAATCACCTGTGGAACCTGCGTGCAGAAATGACGGTAAGCGGAGAGGGATATGCCCCGCAAGGGGAAATTCGGGATGGCGATATTGTAGTAACGGCGCAAAACAGCAACGCATTAAGGCTTTTGCTCAGTGGCGCTGCGTTGTGTTCTAACGCCAAATTGCTTCCCCCGGAGGAGGGAAAAGAACGCTACACGGTGCTGGGCGACCCGACGGAGGCGTGTCTTGGCGTTGTTGCCCAAAAAGGCGGCATTGACCTGGATACACTGAATCAGACGTTTCCGCGTGTCATGGAGCTGCCTTTTGATTCCCGCAGAAAGCGCATGACAACTATCCATCAGCTCAGAGAACCTTTTGAAGGAAGCAATCGAATCGCATTTGTAAAAGGTGCTCCCAAAGAGGTTATGGAACTGTGCCAACGCTGTTATGATGGTTCTTCTTCCCGCCCGATGAAGGAGGAAGACCGGCAGCGCATCATGCAGGCAAATGATACTTACGCCCGGGATGGTTTGCGTGTCCTGGCAGTGGCCTATCGTCCGTTACGCAGAGACGATGAAACGCTTCCTGAATCGATTCGTGAATATACTCCTGAAAATGTAGAAGAGAATTTAACCTTTCTTGGGCTTGTGGCGATGCAAGATCCGCCACGCAGTGAGGTAAAAGAAGCGGTTCGCCTGTGCCGCAGTGCGGGTATCAAAATCATTATGATTACCGGTGACTATGGATTGACTGCCGAGAGTATAGCCCGCAAAATTGGCATCATCCAGAGCCCTGATGCCAAGGTAATATCGGGCGTGGAACTGGCCGAGATGGATGATACTGTGCTGAAGGAAGCGCTAAAAGGCGAGGTTGTTTTTGCCCGCATGGCGCCCGAACAAAAATACCGCATTGTCTGCGCTTTGCAGGAGATGGGCAACATTGTCGCAGTAACAGGCGACGGCGTGAACGACTCTCCCGCTCTGAAAAAGGCGGATATCGGTATTGCCATGGGAATTACCGGAACGGATGTCGCCAAGGAAGCTGCCGATATGATTCTGAGCGATGACAACTTTGCTACGATTGTCCGGGCGATTGAAGAAGGCAGAACGGTTTACAATAACATCCGGAAATTTCTTCGATATATTTTCGACAGCAATACGCCGGAAGCCGCAGCACCCACTTTATATCTGCTTTCCGGCGGTATGATTCCCGTGCCGCTAACTGTACTTCAAATTCTGACCATTGATATTGGTACGGATATGGTGCCTGCGCTTGGCTTGGGCGCTGAGCATGCAGAAGCAAGTGTGATGCAGCAACCGCCGCGCTCCACCAAAGAGCGGTTGCTCAATAAGAATGTTGTTTTAGTCGGATTCATCTGGTATGGACTGCTTGGCACACTCTTTTCTGTGGGTGGTTATTTCCTTGCCAACTTCCTGAACGGCTGGCCGGGTATACCACTGGCTGCGGAGGGGACGCACGGTTATGCCGAGGCCACAACGATGATGCTGGCCGGTGTGGTCTTCGCACAGATGGGAATGGCCATGAACAACCGAACGGATTATGAATCGGTCTTTAAAAGAAAGCTGTTCAGTAATCATTATATCAATGCCGGCTTAGTGATAGAGGTAGTGATTCTGCTTGCGCTGATGTATATTCCGTTCTTGAGCGGAATTTTCAATACGGCGCCGATTTCCTGGATTGAGTGGCTTTACTTAATTTGTATCCCGTTTATTGTGTTTGGCATTGAGGAAGCAAGAAAGAAATTACTGCGTGTACGCCGAGCGAAAAGGAGTTGAAAGCAATGAAAGCATTAGTTATAGGATGTGGAAAATTTGGTGTCCGGGTGTCGGAATATTTGGCACGAAAAAACCATGATGTCATCGTCATAGATAATAGCCCGGAAACATTCCTGGCTTTGAGCGAGGAATTTACAGGACGAACAATCTGCGGAGTCGGATATGACAAAGACGTGTTGGAACAGGCGGGAATTGCTTCGGCGGATGTAGTGATTGGCTGTACCAGCAGCGATTCGCTGAATGCAGTGGTTGCTAACATTGCGAAAAATGTATTTCATATTCCCACAGTTATCGCTCGTATGTATGACCCTATACGGGCGAGAATGTTTGAATCCATGGGGATATATACAGTATCCATTACCCGCCTTGGACTGGATAATGTCATGGAATACCTTGAAGGAAACAGAAGCTGGCGTGTCATTCGCAAATTGGGAAACGATGTCCAGCTTGTAAAGGTACGAATTCCTGCCAGCTTGGAGGGGAAAAAGTATTCCGAGTTTGATGTGGCAGGAAAGATAAGTCTGATTGCTGTAGAACGTCATGGACGATCCTTTGTGCCGGAAAGAGATATGTGTTGCGAATATAACGATATCTTGTATTTGTCGGTTTGTTCAGATTGCATGGAGCGGGCCAGGGATATGTTGCAATTATAAAGTGGAAAGGAGCGGTGTACGATGAATGTGATTATTGTTGGCGGCGGCCAAGTCGGAGGATATATCGCTGGATTGCTAATAGAAAACGGAAACAATGCTATCGTCATTGAAAATAAAGAAAAGGCCCTTCAGGCATTAAAGAAAAACGGCCTAAAAAAAGAAAATGTCCTGACAGGCGATGGAACGGACGCTCTGTTGCTGGAAAAAGCCGGAGTGCGCAGATGTAACGCCTTGGTTTGTACTACGGGCAATGATGAAACTAATTTGGCCGTGGCAATGATGGCAAAATTTGAATACGATGTGCCAAAGGTAATTGCGAGAGTTAATAATCCTAAAAACGCATGGCTTTTTAATGCAGGTATGGGTGTGGATGTAAAGATCAATCAGGCCGACATGATCGGTCATATGATTGCAGATGAAATGAACTATCAGTCCATTATGACCTTGATGCGGCTGTCCAAAGGCGACTACTCGATTGTCCGTATCCATGTCGACTATCATTCTCCGAATGTCAATAAAACCATCGCTGAGATCAAACTTCCTTCGCACGCCCTCTTGATTGCTATTTATGAAGATGATGCGATGCTTATTCCCCATGGTGAAACCGTTATTCGTGCCGGCCAGTATATTCTGGCTTTTGCAGACGAGGCGGCCGTGGAGGAACTGAACCGGATATTTGGTGCGAAAGAGTAGAAAACATCATTTTATCGGAGGGATATTTTCTGCGATCTTCTTTCTTAGTCGCAATAAATTAGATTATGAAGGAACGAATATAGCCGCATTGATGCGGCTAGGGTAAAATGGAGGAAATGATCCTGTAACGCTTTCAAATGCAAAATGGAGGGGTAAGGTGTTTATACCTTATCCCTCAAAGTTTATGCTTTAGAAATGGCTTGAAATCAGGCTTTTTCAACCTCTAATTTTCGATTCTTATATGTTGTAATTAGAGGTTTTAACGACATTATAAAATGTGAATCGGTTTCTATTTCACTACGCAAGGCATAAAACAAAATAGTATCTCCGCTTTTTTGAAAAATATTCAAAAACTTATTCAGGAAGTATTGACAAACATTTGTTCTGTGGTGTATAATAAAAAAATATCAAAAGAGAGCGACAACTGAATATCTTTCTTCACAGATTTGGATAGACGGCTGAGAGCCGGACAACGCCTGCGGTATGCTAAGAGAAAATACCGCCGCTTCTGAAACTGCCTTGGACTGTCGGCAGTCAGAAAAGTGTAAAGGACAGTTTCGACTTTGAATTTCAAAGCCGGTTACATGAATGTGAAGCCACCGCTGCAAGGGATAAGTCTATCCTTTTGCGGGGAGTCGGTACGCATTTGTGTGCCGGCTTTTTTTGTTGCCCGAAAGCCGGTTAAAACTGAATGACCGGCTGAATGGAATATGACCGTGCGATGATCTTCCTTTGATGGGAGCGAGCACAGCAACGCTGCGGTGAGACTCCGGAGCAGGGATAGAAAAACGACATTCAGGCAGACCGGCAAAACACCTACGGGAAAGACAGCGGAGATGTCGTATGCTGTAACGGAGCAGGGATAGAAAAACGACATTCAGGCAGACCGGCAAAACACCTACGGGAAAGACAGCGGAGATGTCGTATGCTGTAACAAGCAGGGAAACTGTATTGACAGTTTCCGCTTTCGTCGGCTTTGAGAGCCGATTGTTCTTTGGGGAAATCCCCAATCCCCTAAATAATCAAAGAAAGGACTGATGTTATGAACGAAGTTAAAAATAAAAACCTGTTTATCCGTGTCAGCGAAAAAGAGAAAAATCTGATTGAACGCAACACTGAAAGGTGCGGGCTGTCTGTATCAGAATATCTCCGCCAGCGAGCTTTGGGATATATGCCGAAAGCTGTTTTACCCGAAGTGTTCTTCTCTTTCAATGATAAATTAGATGAACTCTGCATCGCTGTCGAGGGAAAAATTACTGCGGATACGGAAGAAAAAATCATTGCGCTCATTGACAGTATTACAGAAGAACTGATACTGCCACAGCGTGAAAGGCTGGTGGTATGATGTGGCGACTACGGGATTTTGGCCTGTGAAAAGCAGGCTGAAAGAAGTGATCGACTATGCGGAAAATCCCGATAAAACCATTGACAAAAGGTATGTGGACAGCGATTTGCATGCCGCTTTACAGTATATATCCAACGATAAAAAGACCGATAAGCGTATGTATGTCAGCGGTATCAACTGCAATGCCAAGCGAGCCTATGAGCGTATGACGGCAACAAAAAAGCGCTTCGGCAAAACAGGCGGCAATGTGGCATATCACGGGTATCAGAGCTTTCAGACGGGCGAAGTAACGCCCGAAGAAGCACACAAAATCGGTTTGGAAACCGCAAGGCAAATGTGGGGCAAGGAATATGAAATTGTTGTTACCACCCACCTGAACACAGATAATCTCCATAACCATTTTGTGGTAAACTCCGTATCCTTTAAGACCGGCAGGAAGTTTGAAAACCATATCTCCGATCACCACAGGCTCCGTGAAATCTCCGACGCCGTATGTCTGGAATACGGAAAAAGCGTCCTAAAAGAAGCCGAGTTTTACGGCGGGAAGAAAAAGGAATACTGGCTGAAGCAGAGCGGCGGTATGTCGCACCGTGAACTGTTAAAGGCGGATATTGATACCGCACTTGCCCAGTCCACCAATTTCAAAGCCTTTGAGATACGTCTCAAAGATATGGGCTACGAGATACGGCGTGACGAACGCTTTGCCCACTATTCCGTCAAAGCGCCCGGCTGGCAGAGGGCAATTCGCTTAGACCGCTTAGGCAAGGAATATACGCCTGTCGGCATCCGTGAACGACTTTTAGATAATCAGCGATATATCGGCTATGTTCCGTTCCATAAGCCGAAATATACACCGCTGCTTCTGCTTGAAATCAAGTACCGCAAAATGAAAAAGATGGACGGCATACAGATATTGTTTGAACTGATTATCGAGTTATGCAAGCTGATTACAGGCAACAATATCGCTCCCGCCTCTCCCCGTCCGCTTTCGCCCGAAATGCGGCGGGAGGTTGTCAAACTGGATAAAACCCTTGAAGAATACAGATTCCTGTGTGAGAAGCAGATGGATTCTCCGCAGGAGCTTGTTACTTTTATCAGCGAAACACGGGTGCAAATCTCCGCTTTGGAAAAGGAGCGGCAAGCGGTATATAACCTGTCTCTTATACACATCTCCGAGCCCAC
>USBI01000025.1 GCA_900552945.1 uncultured Oscillospiraceae bacterium | reverse complement strand
TCTCGTGGGCTCGGAGATGTGTATAAGAGACAGGTCACACGGTCATCCAAGGAAATGAGCCCTTCTTCCAGAGCAAACCCAAGCGCCATGGAAGTAAAGCTTTTGCTCACCGAAAAAACACATTCACGGTATTCTTTCCGCCACTGATGTTTGGCAATGACTTCGCCGTGCTGGCGAACTTCGACCCCGTGGATGTCCAGTCCGCGCTCCATTTTCCCAAGACGAAACCCATGTAACAGCTCCTGTCGCATAAAACATACCCCTTCCGTTGCTGTGTTGTAAACGTTGATGTGTTGAATAAATTAATATTAATATTGTAACATACCATTTTTTTCAATTCAACCAGCCATAATTTACAAAAAAGAAAGGATGTGTTATGCTAAAAGCAATAAGTACGGGCTACACTAATATTAAATTTACATCATATAAACGAGGTAACACACCGTGAAAATCATTAATTTCGGTTCTATGAATTTTGACAAAGTCTACCGGGTGCCGAACATTGTCCGCCCGGGCGAGACCATTACCGCCCACAGCCTGCACACCTTTTTCGGCGGCAAGGGGTTAAACCAGTCGGTAGCACTCGCCCGTGCCGGCGCAAAGGTATATCACGCAGGGCTTATCGGCACAGACGGCGGTCCGCTCAAGGACTTTTTAAAAGAAAACGGGGTCGACGTCAGCCTGATTGAGACTGCGAAGGTGGAAAACGGTCAGGCAATCATTCAGGTGGACGACAACGGGCAGAACAGCATCTTCCTTTTCCCCGGTTCCAACCGGGCCATCACCCCCATTTTTGCGGGAAACGTGCTCTGCTACTTTGAGCAGGGGGATTATATCCTGCTGCAGAATGAGATCAGCTCTTTGCCGGAAATCATCAAAACCGCGCGGAAACGCGGTCTGAAAATCGTTTTGAACCCCTCGCCGTTTGATGAAAACCTTGCGGAGTGCGACCTTTCCGCCGTAGACGTCTTTCTCATCAATGAGGTGGAAGGCGCTGCCATCGCCGGATGTTCCGACCCGGATGAAATGCTGGACCGCATTCTGGAAAAATACCCGAAAGCAAAGGTAGTCCTCACACTGGGCAGTGAAGGGGTCCGTTACCGCGACGCTTCCCAAAGTTTCTCACACGGCATCTTCAACGTGCCGGTCGTAGACACCACCGCCGCCGGAGACACCTTTACCGGTTATTTCATCGCCGGGCTCACCGAAGGGCTTCCAGTGCCGGAAATCCTCCGTATGGCTTCCATGGCATCCGCCATCGCGGTCTCCAGAGAAGGAGCAGCACCGTCCATCCCTACAAAAGAAGAGGTGCTCCAAGCGCTTTCCGAACAACATTAACGCGCGCGTCACCGTTCGCCGCGTGACATCTCACAGCGGCCGTCACCCGGCAGAAAACAGTTTTTTGTACTGTTCGGGCGACCGGCCGCTGTGTTTCTTAAACGCATTTGAAAAATAAGCCGCGGATCCATAACCGCAAAGGCGCGCGACCTCGCCCACGCTTTTGCCGGTGGACTCCAGCAAAAACCGGGCGTTGCCAAGCCGCCGGTCAAGAATATATTGCTTGAGCGAAACCCCCATCTCATTTGTAAACAGATGGCTCAGATAATACTTTGAAACGCCCAGAGCACCAGCGACCAAATCAAGCGAAAGCGGCTGAGCCAGATTGTTCTCAACAAATTCCAGCGCCTGCCGCACATACGCGCTTTTTTCTTCACGGCTGGAGGACATCAGCAGGACTTTAAACAAAAGCTGGCTGAACACGCTCTGCCGGTACCGCAGCTCGTTTTCCGAAGCGCCGTAAATGCCGGAAAGAATGGTTTGGAACAATCCAGCGAGTTCCTGCGGGTGACTCGTGTGAAACAGCGGGTTTGAAACAGTGATTCCATTTTGCCGCATCAGTTCGATAAAATCCGGCTCGTCGGTGTGAAAATGCGCCCAGTAAATCGACCAAGGGTCATCGTCATCCGCGCCGTAAAAGTGGGCAACGCCGGGGAAACTGAAAAAAACATCCCCTGAAGAAACCGCGTGGCGTTTGCCGTCCAGCTCAAGCCAGCCTTTTCCCCGCACGCAGAGAAAGACAATAAAGAACTCCGGAGCGATACGCGAAGCTCTGTGCGACACAGCGTATTCGAAAAAACCAATCCGGTCAAAATACAGCCGTTTAAAAAAATTGACGCTTTCCAATTCCTGTGTGGAAAGGCTGTACTCCATAAACGAAGGTTCCAATTCGTTCCCCCCTTTTATTCTCATTATAATTTTCGGATGAAAAAAGCAAGATTTTATAATATTAAGGCATGATTTTGTATATCAAATCCCATAGTTTAGCGCTATAATATCCGGCAAAGGGAGATGATATCATGGAACGAAATGACCAAATAAGGGTACGCGACCTCGCAAAACGGCAGCAGGAAGTTGCAAACAGTCCGGAAATGCAAGCGCTGAAAAAAGCGTGGACCGACTTAAACGATGGTGTACGGGTAAAGCCGCTGGTCACTGTGGAAACCGCAACTTTTGTAGAAGAGGCGGTACCGCAGCTCATGCGGTGCACCACCGAAGAAGGCCGGCGCTGGGAATATCTGCTTTTGTGCAACCTTATCAATCACGATTATTTCGGGGACGATACCGTCGTGCGGGACTTTATCCCTGTTACCTACAATTCGTTTTTCAAACCATTTGACATTGATGTACAAATAGAGACCACCGAGGGGCTTGGGCACCATTTTGTCCCGGTCATCTCCGACTTGGAAACCGACTTTGAAAAACTCAAACCCTCCTCCATGGGTGTTTCCCCAAAGGAGGAAGCGAAAAAACGAGTGGATGAGATCAACGAAGCGTTAGACGGCATTCTGCCGGGGCGGATTGTCGGACAGGCGAATTATGCCGTGCTCACCCAGAACATTGTACACATTATGAGCATGGAAGACATGTACCTTTCCATGTATGATCAACCGGAGCGATTCCATGAGATGATGAAACAGCTGGCAGACGACTATTGCCGCTACTATGACCTTCTGGAAGAACAAGGCGTTCTTCTTCCCACCGTTTCAAGCGAACCGCTCGGGCAGGGGACCTACTGTTTTACAAACGACCTCCCCAAGCAGGATATTAAGAAAACCAGCCAAATTTGGGGATTTATGGATTCTCAGGAAACAGCGGGCATTTCACCGGAAATGTTTGAAACCTTTATTTTCCCCTATTACCAGAAGGTGTTCAGCCGGTTTGGCCTGCTTTCTTACGGATGCTGCGAAGCCGTCGACCCCATTTGGGAAAGCTGTCTGAGCAAGGTGGAGAATCTGCGCAAGGTTTCCATCTCCCCCTGGTGCAACGAAGAGTACATGGGCGAACAGTTAAGAAACCGAAAAATCGTCTACCACCGCAAACCCAGCCCCAACTTTTTGGGCGTTGGGGAACGGCTGGACGAAGAAGCGCTGCGCGGTCACATCCGCAAAACGCTCAAAGCGGCAAAAGGCTGCGCTCTTGAATTTACCCAAAGGGATGTATATACCATCCACCACGACCTCGGCAAGGTCAAGCGATATGTAGAGATTGTAAAAGAGGAATGCGAAAGGTTTTGAGCAGAGTTTAAACATGCCGGCGAAACCGGACAGTTCTCTTTACCGCACGGAAGATTCATTTACCGTTTCCGCATATTTCTGCGTGTTCCGCGCTGTAAGCACGGTGTTGATTTTACGAGGATATCAATCCTTCAACAGATTTTTTAAAAGGAGGACTGCACATGGCTTCTGCCACTTTTCCAAACGCACGCCCTGTTTTTCTCGACTGTGACCCGGGACTGGACGACGCCATCGCGCTCATGGTGCTGGCTTCCCACCCGGAACAGGTTTATTTAAAGGGCATTACGACTGTCGCGGGCAATCAGTCCGGCGAAAAAACCTTTCAAAACGCCAGACGTCTGGCCGCCTGGCTGAACCTATCCGCGCCGGTCGCCATGGGGGCAAAACGCCCGTTTTCCGAAAACCGCGCACCCGTCTGCGCGGCGGATGTACACGGCGAAGACGGTCTTGCGGGGATGCGTGCAGGCAGCCGGCTGGCAGATGCTTCCCCTCTCACAGCAGAACAGCTGCTTTGGCAGGGAATCTCAAGCACGCAGCAGCCCCAAACACTCATCTGCACCGGGCCGCTCACCAACCTGGCGCAGCTACTGAGCCACCATCCGGAAGCGGCAAAACAAGTCGACCACCTCACCATTATGGGCGGCTCGCTTTCCGGCGGCAACGTCACGCCGTTTGCCGAGTTCAACTTTTACGCTGACCCGGAAGCGGCGGATTTCGTCCTCACTTCCGGCATTCCTATCACTCTGCTGGGGTTGGATGTCACCCACAAAGCCTATCTGACCGATGAAGAAATCACCCATTTCGCCTCTCTCCACACCCGCCACGGAGATATGGTCGGCGACCTTATGGCGTTTTACGCTGCCCACTATCACACCACCGGCCTGCCGGGAACACCGGTGCACGACGCTTCCGCCGTTCTCTGCGAACTGTTCCCGCAGCTGTTTCCGGAAAGCCGGATGCTTTCTCTGCGTGTGCGCACAGACGGAGAACACGCCGGGGAATGCGTGACCAACCCGGCCGCACCCCCGAACGTCCGTTTTGTGACCGATGTGGACCGTGCCGCGTTTGTTTCAGCGCTGGAAGACTGCTGTCTGAAATGACGCCTGTTTTTGACCCTTCTGCCGCTTGCTGAACGGCATATTCACCGTGCATTTCACACGGAGCCCAGACGCATTTTCACAAACCGGCTGTTCCCCGCACAGAAACAGCAACCCTGACCATCCACAAAAAAGAGCAGGAAGAACTCTTCCTGCTCTTTTTCTCATTCCATAAGCGCCTGTATGCTGGCGTAGATTTCCGGGTACTTCTTTTTTAAGTTGATTGGCCGCACGGTTTTGGTATCCACCCAGCCATGCAGGGTGTACCCGGTATGAAACGGTTTCTCCCCACCGTCTTTATAGAGCTCATAACCGAATTTGATTTTTGCCGCGCTCAGTTCCAGAATGCGCACCCGCACGGTAATCGTCTCGTCGTAATAAGCGGAACCAACGTAGTGACAGCCAAGGTCGACCACCGGGGTCATAACTCCCATTTTCTCCATTTCGGCGTAGGTCATACCGGTTTTTTTCATATAATCCGTGCGGGCAACCTCGTACCAGACCGGATACACCGCGTGATGGACCACACCCATCTGGTCAGTTTCGGCATACCGCACTTCAATTTTACTTTCTGAAAGAACCATTTTTGTTTCCTCCAAACACAAACGGGCGGCACAGCCGGTTTACCGCCCGGCCTTCCACCGCACCATACCCATCTCATTGTTACCGGTTTATTATACCCCCAAACCGAAAAAACGTCCAGCGTTGCAAAAAGCCGCCGGAACAGCAAAAAAAGAGACGGAACCGGTCCGTCTCTTTTTGTTTTATTTTTCATGGTCGATGAGATAGCTTTCACCGCCGCAGCTGATTTCCATCTTCTTACCACCGAATTCCGCTTTGCAGAAGGGGTTATCATACCGGGGATAATCACGGATGACCACCTCTTTGCGGTCAATGGTAAACGGAATGCCCCAGCCGAACCGCATACAGCCCTGAGATGGGGACTGGTAGGTGAAATCAAAGCTGTCGCCCACAATCTCCACTCCGTCAAACCGGGCCATAAACGCTTCAAAGCTGCCGTTCTGCGCTTTGCTGCCAAGCTCGGTGACCCATACATTAGCATGACCGTTGGCGTGATAAAGGTACGGTTTCGCTCTGCGGTACTCTTCTTCCCAAAGTTCTTCCGCGTAAATCGTGCGGAACATTTCCGGGTCAGGTTGTTTCCACTCAGCCGGCAGAAGCGATTTGAGCGCTACGTAACCGTCGCCTTTACGGCCGAACACCCAACCGCCTTTTTTCACGACCTCGTCAAATTCGGCCTGCGGGAAATATGCGTGGGTCTCTAACATGCGGATACAGTCCGCCGGGCAGCGGTAGATGCAAAGAACCACATTCTCATGCTGAACCGCACGCGGCAGATGCCAGTTGCCTGTAATCAGATTCGGACGGTCGTTATATTCCATAGAACCGGGATGGTTGGTAAACACCACCGCACGGCCGCCGAGAGTAGCGCCCCACGGGTGCTGCTGGTACCCAAGCTTGCCTTTGCGGAAGTCCTGCGCGCAGCTGACCGCGTAGTCAGGAGTTTTATAGGTATACAAATCCGCCTGGGTCATCGCGGTAAAGTCAGGGTCCTCATCGCAGGGGATACCGGCAAGGTCACACAAACGGTATTTGTCCAAATAAGCGTTGATCCGCTCGTTCATCCAGTTGGAGGGGGTCATGACCTTTGCCGAATTCGCGATGCAGTCCTTCGCGTCGTAAACCTGCATCCCCCAGAAGAACATGATGTTGTCAAAGTCCGCCGGGTCGATGCCGTAATACTTCGCGTCTTTTGTATCAATGCTCATCCGCTCTTTGCTGATCATGACCGGCGAAGGATCCTGCGCCGCTTTCACGATCGCTTCCGGAACTTTATAATCGTAGATCGCCATCATGATCGCGCAGTCGGCAATGTCACCGTCGATGTCGCCGTCGCCGAAATACACCCGGCAGATCGGGCTGATGGAATCCATCTGCGGATTGACCAGAAATCTTGCATAGGTACGCCCATGTGTGCCGATCCAGTGCCCCTTGAACGAGTTGATCGCAATATCGAACATCATCGTGTTGATGAGCAGAGTCATCCGGCGCTTGAGTTCTTCGTCATCCGCATAAAAAGCGAGGCCCAGCATGGCAATGATATCCTCTGCGTAATAATTGCAGGTCCACTCACTGAAGCCAAGACGGGTGCGCCAGTCGATCCAACGGTTCAAAAAGGTCTTCCCGTGCTGCGCGTGCCATGCGCCGCTCTTCCCGTTTGAAGGAAAAACAGCATTCGGGAACATATTGCCTACCAGAATTTCAGCGCTGTGATAAAGCACCTGATGGTTTTCAGAGAAATAGCAGGCGTTGATTTCGCCCGGCTCATCCAGCCAGTAGCGGAACCCGACAAGGGTTTCCTCGATTTCACGCACAACTGCCGGGTCGAGCATATCACGGTACTCTTTTAACATGCGAATAAGCGCCGGAATGCCGAATTCCGCGCAGTCTTCCAGGTTGCGGATGCGGTCTAAAACCGGTTTGAGCTGGCTGTAATCGAACCCTTCCGTCTCCGCCCCGCGGCGGCGAAGTTCCAGCTTAGCGGCTTCTAAAAATACACCGTGAAAGGTTTTGGCCGATTTTTTCACATAAGGATTGGTATGGCTTGTTTTTACAACATGGGTCAGGTACTCGGTTGTTGTCATGGTTCCCTGCATAAATGCTGGCCTCCTCTGCCCGACCGGTTATTTTCCGGTCAGAACTCATCGAAACTTGTTTTTCACAAAGCAAAGCCGCCGCACCGGCTCAAACGCAAAAGCCGCAAGCGGCAAACCGCTTCGCATTTCCCTCATTATAGCACCGGTAAAAATACGCTTCCATTGGCAGAATTCACGCAATTTATTCACCTTTTTCGGTCAGATTGCCCTCAATTTTCTCATGAGGGAAATGCGGAAAAGTTTTTACTTGACAGAGCGAACCTGAAAAGCTATCATATTAATAAGAAAATTTATTGCAATGCTAATTAATCTGAGGGCTTTGATTATGAAACTGCCATTTCATCTTCTTGTTTTGAAAGCTTATCACGCACAGCGCAACCGCATCCGTCCGGCTATTTATGAAGCGGGGCTCTCTCCCGGTCAGCCGAAAATCCTTTATGTGCTTGTCCTGCACGGACCGTGCATGCAAAAGGAACTTGCCGCCGCCTGTGAGATCGATCCGGCCACCATTTCGCGCATCCTGGGCAATATGGAGTCGGCAGGGCTGATCGAACGGGAATCCGGCAAAGACAAACGCGCCGCGCGGGTGCAGATCACGGAAAAGGGCAGACAAGCTCACGCCGCGGTCAAAACCCGTTTTGACCAGATCGTGGAAGACTCCCTGCAAGGGTTTTCCGTAAACGAACGGGCGCAGTTTGTAGACTATCTCAACCGCATGTACCACAATCTTACCGGTCATGGAATGGGATGGGAAGAAATGACCAGATAACAAGGGGGGAAACAACGTGCCCGCACCGGATGCTGCACACACCGCACAATACGCAAAAATGACCGGCACGCCGATTCCGAAGCTGGTCGTTACACTTGCCATACCAACCATCATCAGCATGATGACCACCGCCATATACAATATGGCGGATACTTTTTTTGTTTCTCAGCTCGGCACCAGTGCCGCCGGAGCGGTCGGAATCGTCTTCTCGCTCATGGCGGTCATTCAGGCGATCGGCTTTATGCTGGGCATGGGGGCAGGCAGTTTGAATTCACGCCTGCTGGGCGCACAGAAAAACAGGGAAGCGGATGAAGTAGGCTCCACCGCTTTTTTCTGCGCACTGGGATTCGGGCTTCTGCTCACGGTGGGCGGTCTTATTTTCCTGGACCCGCTCATGCGTATCCTGGGCGCTACCGAAACCATCCTCCCCTACGCCAGAAGCTATGCTCAGTACATCCTGTACGGCGCGCCGATTATGTGTTCTTCCTTTGTGCTCAACAACCTGCTGCGTTCGCAGGGAAAGGCGCTGCTTGCCATGTGCGGCATCGCTACCGGCGGGGTGCTCAACATCGCGCTCGACCCGCTGTTTATCTTTGGGTTTGGGCTTGGCATCGGCGGGGCGGCGCTTGCCACCCTCATCAGCCAGTGCATCAGCTTCTGCATCCTGCTGAGCTTTTTCCTCTTGCATAAGAGCGTGGTCAACATCAGCCTGTTCAAAATCTCCCGCCATGGCATGATCTACTGGCGGATCATCAAAACCGGGCTTCCCTCCTTCTGCCGGCAGGGGCTTGCCAGCGCGGCAACCGTCGCGCTCAACGTTGCCGCCGCCCCGTACGGTGACCCGGCCATTGCGGCGATGTCGATCGTCGGGCGGATCTTCATGCTCATCCTTTCGGCGATGCTGGGGTTCGGGCAGGGGTACCAGCCGGTCATCGGCTTCAACTACGGCGCCGCGAAATACGACCGGGTACGGCAGGCGTTCCGATTCGCTCTGACCATGGGCACCATCCTGCTCACCTGTTTAGGGCTTGTCTGTTACATCTTTGCCCCGCAGATCATGGCGCTTTTCCGCGCGGACGACGCTGAAGTCATCGCGATCGGCACGGTCGCCTGCCGGGCGCAGTGTGTGGCGCTCGTTTTCCAGCCGCTCATCGTCATCTGCAACATGACCTTTCAGGTGCTGGGCCGAGCATGGCAGGCAACATTTGTCTCCTCCTGCCGTCAGGGGATCTTCTTCCTGCCGCTTATCTTCCTTCTTCCGGCGCTGTTCGGGCTTACCGGCGTGCAGTTCACCCAACCGGTAGCGGACCTTCTCACCTTTGCCTGCTGTTTCCCCTTTTTGCGGGGATATTTCAAAGACCTCAAAAAACTGGAACTGGCGGCTCAATCGCAAGGCTGACCGTTCACCACCGCTCATAAGGTTTCCCTCTGTGTATCCGCACAGAGGGATTTGTTTTATATTCTGCTCTTAAAAACTTTTCAATCCCGTGAAAAAACCATATCCATTTTTGAGAGCGTGTGCTATACTGGTCTGGTAAATCAATGCAAAACATCATTATATCATATTCAGGAGGTTTTTCATGCGCTTCGATCTTTCAGAAAACGGCATTTATCTCACCTTTGAAAAAAATGAAGAAGACGGCACCCTGCGCTTTCTGCACTTTGGGGCGGAACCGCTCTGCGAAGAAGCATTCGGCGGGCGTTCCACCGCTGAAGGGTTCCGGCTGGTGGAGGTCAACGCCGCCGGCTACGACCGCCCGCTGGAACGCCAGGGTAACAAATACATCGTCACCGCACCGGGCTACCGTCTGCAGTACGCCGGGCACAGCGACAGCCGCAACGAAAACGGCCGCAAGCTGGAATTCACCCTCACCGATGAGGAGACCGGCCTGACCGTCGTTTCCCACATGCAGTTTTTCGACGGTATTTCGGTCGTTCGGTGCTGGAACACGGTCACAAATACCGGAAGCGAGCCTCAAACCATCGACACCATCTCCAGCTTCCACTACACCGGCCTGGAAAAAGAAGGCGTGCTCCCGTGGGAGGAAAAGATGGAACTGCGCATCCCGTTCAACGCCTGGCAGCAGGAACTCAACTGGAAGACCTTCTCCCTGCCGGAACTGGGACTGGTAAGCTCCACTTATGACCGGGCGAAGATGCACTCTTCCCAGCGGATTCACATCAGCAACACCGGGCACTGGTCGACCAAACAGTACCTGCCCATGGGTTATCTTGGAAACAAAGAGCGTTCCACCGGACTGTTCTGGCAGATCGAGCATAACGGCTCCTGGAACTGGGAGATCAGCGACCAGAACGGCATGCTGTACCTCGCCGTCTGCGGCCCGACCGAGACCGACTCCCACTGGTGTAAAACCCTGCAGCCGGGCGAGAGCTTTACCTCTGTTCCCGCCGCGGCCGGCGTCTGCAAAGGCGGATTTGATGAAGCAATGGAGGAATTGACCGCTTACCGCCGCCGCATCCGCCGCAAAAACCGGGACGATGAACAGCTCCCCATCATCTTCAACGATTACATGAACTGCCTGTTTGGTGACCCGACCACCGCGCGGGAGCTCCCGCTCATCGACGCAGCCGCCAAAGCGGGCTGTGAATACTACGTCATCGACTGCGGCTGGTACTCCGCCGGACCTTGGTGGAACAACGTGGGCGAGTGGCAGGAAAGCAGAGAGCGTTTCCCGAACGGCCTGCGCGAGGTGACCGATTACATCCGCTCCAAGGGGATGGTCCCCGGCCTCTGGCTGGAACTGGAGGTTATGGGCATCTGCTGTGAAAAGGCAAACCGTGTGCCGGACGACTGGTTCTTTACCCGCCACGGCAAACGGGTGTTCGACCGCAGCCGCTACCAGCTGGATTTCCGCAATCCCGCCGTCATCGACCACGCCAACGAGGTCATCGACCGGCTGGTGCGGGACTACGGTGTGGGCTACATCAAAATGGATTATAACATCGAACCCGGCATTGGGACCGAGCGAAACGCGGACAGTTACGGCGACGGACTGCTCCAGCACGAACGCGCCTACCTCGCCTGGCTGGATGATGTGTTCGCCCGTTACCCGGAACTGGTCATTGAAAACTGCAGCAGCGGCGGCCTGCGGATGGATTACGCCATGCTCAGCCGGTACAGCATCCAGTCCACCAGCGACCAGGAGGATTACCGCAAATACGCCACCATCTCCGCAAACGCGCCCAGCGGCGTCACGCCGGAGCAGGCTGCGGTCTGGTCCTACCCGCTGCGGAACGGTTCAAAAGAAGAGGTCGTTTTCAACATGGTCAATGCCCTGCTGTTGAGAATCCACCAGAGCGGACACCTCGCGGAAATCAGCCCGGAGCGGCTGGCACTGGTCAAAGAGGGGCTTGACTGCTACAAGCGCATCCGCCCGGATTTAAAAGACGCCCTCCCCTTCTGGCCGCTCGGCACCGCTTCGTTTGATGATGAATGGCTTTCCCTTGGGCTGAGAAACGGCAGCACCGTTTACCTCGCAGTCTGGCGCCGTGAGGGCGGCAACCCGTTCTGCACCCTTCCGCTCAAAGGATTCGCCGGAAAGAACGCGTTGGTCCGCTGCGCTTACCCCTCGTTTGAAGGCTGTGAATACCAGTACGCACCGGTCTCCGGCACGCTGAACCTGCATCTTCCGGAAAACAACACCGCGCGGCTGTTTGAACTTCATCTGGAGGACTGAGTCACTTCCCCCGCATATGCACCACGCTCTACAAAACGACTACGAAACCAATTGAACTGACCCCGGAAAGGACTGACAGTATGAAACAAATTAAAATCGGCGGGCTTCTCCCCTCCTCACAGGTGGCGCTCGGCTGTGCCCGGATGGGCGGGCTCAGCGTACAGCAGGGCGAAACACTCATCCGCACCTGCTTGGAAGAGGGCATTACTTATTTCGACCTGGCGGATATTTACATGGGCGGGCGCTCGGAAGAGGTGTTCGGTGAGATCCTCACCCCGTCGCTGCGGGAGCAGATGCTCATCCAGAGCAAATGCAGCGTCCACAACGGTCACTACGATCTTTCCAAAGAGCATATTCTGGAGGCGGTCAACACCACGCTGAGCCGCCTGCACACCGATTACATCGACACCCTGCTTCTCCACCGGCCGGACACCCTTCTGGAACCGGAAGAGGTGGCAGAGGCGTTTGAACAGCTCCACCGGCAGGGCAAGGTGCGCTATTTCGGCGTCTCCAACTTCAAGCCCCTTTTTATGGAACTGCTCCAGCAGGCGGTCCCCCACAAACTCATTGCGAATCAGCTACAGTTCGGGCTGATGCACACCGGCATGATCGACGCCGGCATCCACATGAACATGACGACCGGCCGTTCGGTGGACCATGACGACAGCATGCTGGAATATGCCAGACTGCACAACATCACCATTCAGGCGTGGTCTCCGTTCCAGTACGGCTGGTTTGAGGGCGTTTTTCTGGATAACCCAAAATTCCCCGAACTCAACCGGGTCATCGACGAGATCGGCGCGCGGTACGGCATCCCCAACACCGCGGTCGTCATCGCCTGGATGCTGCGGCATCCCGCCGGGATCATGCCGCTGTGCGGAACGACCAATCCCGAACGGATCCGGTCTCTCGCAAAGGGTGCGGACATCACCCTCACCCGTGAAGAATGGTATGATCTTTACAAAGCTGCCGGAAACGACCTGCCGTAATGCTTATAACAACAAAAAGCCCGCTTACGAAAGCGGGCTTTTTCCGTTTTTATCTTCCTGAAGCTGGGCGATGTATCCAGCCTGGAAAACCTCCATCATCAGTTCGCCGGAACGGCTGTACAGGTCGCGGCAGAGTGCGGTGAACTCGCCTGTCGTCCGATAACCGCCCGCTTTGCCCAGGCGGTGATACTGTTTCCAGATCTCTTTCTCAAGCAACCGCGCTTCACGGCTGTCAAACACGCCGGAAAGGCAGGCAAAGAAGCCCTGCTTCCATGGGATGTTCCCCTGCGCCGAATATTTTCCAGCACAGAACGCGGTCTCTTCATTCAGTAAATGAGACTGCCGGCGCAGCAGAGCCATATAACGCGGAAGCTGATACGCCTCCGGACCCAGCCGGCCAATGAGCGCCAAAAGCTGTTCCAATGTTTGTTCTACCAGATGATTGCTTGCAATGTAATTTCGGTCACATTCTTTTAAGTAGCGGCGCATACCGTTGACGATCTCTTTTTCACGCGGCGAAAGCTGCACCGGATCACCCTCCAAAACCTGTGTGTTCAACCGTTATTGTACCGCCAATCACGCCGAACATACCCAATATTTCATGGCAAGTTCTTCCTCGCATTCAAAAAAAATAAAAGCCCGCGAAATCATTCGCAGGCTTTTTTCATTCGGCTTCCCGATTGCGTTTTACATGCTCCTTAATTTTTTCAAAACTTTCTTCGCTGATGTCGTGCTCCATCCGGCAGGCGTCTTCATACGCGGTTTTTTCACTGACGCCAAGCCCCATGAGCACTTCGGCCAGTACCACATGACGCTCATAGATCCGGTTGGCAATTTCCAGCCCTTTTTCGGTCAGTGTAATATAACCGGCTCCATCCACAACAATGTAACCGTTTTCCCGGAAATGCTTCATCGCCACACTTACCGTCGGCTTTGAAAAGTTGAGCTCATGCACGATGTCAATGGAGCGGACTTCCCCTAAACGCTTTTGAAGCATTAAAATTGTTTCCAGATAATTTTCTCCGGATTCCATGATTTTCACGCGCCCACCTCCGATGATACTTACGTTTATGGTATCAAACCTGTCTTTTCTAAACCCACGTAAACATAAAACAAAAACCTGTGACATGCATAATCACATACCACAGGTTTGGCGCGCCAGGAGGGACTCGAACCCCCGACCTTTTGGTTCGTAGCCAAACACTCTATCCAGCTGAGCTACTGGCGCAAACAACCTTACTTTAAGGTGCCTAATTATAATAGCACATTATTTCTGCTGTGTCAAGAAAAATCTTTAAAATTCATGCCGGTATGGGTGATATTTTTGCATTTTTCCTCAAACGGTTTGAAAATGCCCCTCATTCCAACCGGTAAATATCCCCGCAAAGTTTTTTCTTGGGGCAGATTGATTCTTTCCGTCAATCCTCCGTCTGCTGTTGCGGCCTGCGCAGAGCATAACCCAAGAAACAAATTGCAACCGGAACCAGTATGAGGCTGATCCACTGGGAGGTGGAAAGCCCCCAGAATCCCCCACGCTCCGCGTCATACCGGAAATATTCCAGCACAAACCGGATGACCGCATAACCCAAAAGATACACGCCCGTCAAAAAGCCGCCCTTTTTCTGAAAACGGCGGGACAACAGCAGGAGCACTGCAAACAAAAGCAGATTGCATCCAGCTTCAATTAATTGCACAGGCAGCAATTTTACATCATGCGGCGCCGTTTCCGAAGCATTGAAATAAACGCCCCATTCTGACGGGACCCCATAGCAGCAGCCAGCGCAGAAACAACCTACCCGGCCAAACGCATGTACAAGCGGCACCGATGGGATCAATGCATCCAGCATTTGAAACACGGGGATATGATACATTTTCACATACCAGACGATCATGAGCAGCGCACCGATTAATCCGCCATAGAACACAAATCCACCACGGATCAGTGCCAGCCAAACTTCAGAATTCAATTGTGCCCAGTTTTCAGCAAGCCATGGGATCATCGTGATCAGGTAAAGAAGTTTCCCGCCTACAATCAACCCAATAATCGCAAACAGGCAGGAAAAAAGTACATCTTCCCTTCCCAACCCGCACCGTTTCGCGCGGAAAACCGCAAACAGGATGCCGGCCGCAAGCCCGGTGCCAATCATAATGCTGTACATTGGGATCGAAAACCCAAACAAATTCAGAAATGGAAACATAACACTCTCCTTAATTGGCCACCGTTCTGTTGCTGCCGCAAAAGCCCGTCCTTTCTGCGGCCTGCCGGTACATTACAGCTCTTTGAAAACAACAAAAGGGCAGAACCCACCGGTTCCGCCCTTTTTGGAAAACAATGATTACGCAGCTGCGCCAGCAGCAACGAGAACACCCGCACAGGCAACACAGGCGATGAACAGGATACCGCAGAGAACCAGACCGATGATAGAAGTCACCAGACCGCCTGTTGCAACACCGGAACCGTCTTTCTTCTTCCCCATAGCGCCGAGAATAATGCCGACGATACCGGTAATGACACCAATAATGGTACCCCAACCAAAGGTCCAGCCGAACAGGCCCATGATCAAAGTGAAAATACCAATGATCAATGAAGCAATTGAAAGACCGCTTGTTTTGTTTTCCATTTTTAACTCTCCCATCAAAACAGATTTATGGATCAATACACTAATACTATAAATCGATTATGAGTAGATGTCAATATTTATGGCACAAAATAGTTATAAATCATTCATCTTTTCGACAAATAAATAAGGCGGCTGCCGGTTTTTCCGGCACCGCCTCATTGTCTCATATTTTCAGCAGCTTGCAGCCGCTGCCTTAGTCATTCAAATATGCCCTCACCATGGCACGAAGCAGCTCGTCACGGTCAATTCTACGGATCAGGCTTCTTGCATTGTTGTGTGTTGTGATATATGTCGGGTCTTCCGATAAAACATAACCGACAATCTGATTAATGGGATTGTATCCCTTTTCCTTTAACGCATCATAAACCGTTGTCAAAATGGTTTTCATTTCCTTTTCACGGTCTTCGTAAACCGAAAAGGTCATTGTCTTATCGTACATAAGTCACCCTCCTTATAATTGATGAATTATTATAAACAATCTTCCCGAAATCCCGCAAATTTATACCTTATCCGCGCAAGGTAATACCCATCTCGCCCAGTGCTTTGAGTACCCGGCGGATGGAATTGTCCGCTTCCTCGTCGGTGAGCGTGCGTTCATACGAACGCATAGAGATGGCAAACGACAAGCTCTTTTTGCCCTCACCCACCTGCTCACCGCGGTAGATGTCAAACAAAGTAACGCTTTCGAGCGACTTGCCGACTGCTTTCTTAATGGCCTTTTCCACATCCATCATCGGGGTCTGCTCATCACAGACAACGCTGAGGTCACGGGTAGTCGCCGGGAACTTCGGCAGCGGTTTGTAGGTGCGCTCCGGCAGTACGCAGGCAAACATATCTTTTAAGCTCATGCGGCCGATGTAGGCTTTTACACCCAGACCGTAAGTGTCCAGCACTTTGGGATGTACTTCACCAAACACACCGAGTTCGGTATCGCCACAGACCACTTTTGCGCAGCGGCCGGGATGGAACGGCATCTCATCATGGCAGGGAACAAAATCAACCTCAGCGACATGCAGCTCTTTAAGCAGTTCTTCTACCATGCCTTTCAGGGTGTAGAAATCCGCCTGCGGCCCATAAAGACCGATGCTGACCATCTTGTTCTCTTCCGGAAGCTCATTCTCTGTGGTTGGGATGTACTCCGAACCGGTTTCGAACAGATAAGCCTTCTGCATGCGGTTGTTGTAGTTGCGCGCCAGAATCTCCAGCATGGACGGCAGCACCGTGGTGCGCATGACCGAAGTATCTTCACCAAGCGGGTTGGAGATGACGACCGAGCGGCGAAGCGGACTGTCGGCGGCAATGCCAATTTTATCGTAATATTTCGGGCTGATGAACGAATAGGTCTGGATTTCGTTGCAGCCCATTGCCAGCATACTGCTGACCGCGCGGCGCTCAAACTGCTGCTCCGGCGTCAGATGGCCCTGTGCCGTGCCTTTGATGGCTGTGACCGGAATCTTGTCATACCCGTAGAACCGGGCGATCTCTTCCGCGATGTCCGCTTTGGATTCAATATCCACACGGAACGGCGGAGCGATCACATCGTCCCCGTCCATGGTAAAGCCGAGTTTTTCCAGAACCGCGATCATCTGTTCACGGGTCACGTCAATATCTAAGAAACGGTTGATCCATTCCGGCTCCAGCTTGACGCGGGAAGGCTCTTTCATGTTTGCCTGAACGTCGATCAACCCGTCAACGACCTCACCGGCGCCCAGCAGTTCAACCAGCTCACAGGCACGCAGAAGCGCATCCTCACAAAGAGCCGGATCAAGGCCTTTTTCAAAACGGGAGGAAGATTCGGTGCGCAGCCCCAGCTTTTTGGCGGTGGTACGAACCGAAATGCCGTCAAACGAAGCGGATTCAAACACAACCGTGTTGGTATCATCCATGATACCGCTGTATTCACCGCCCATAACCCCGGCAACAGCGGCCGGTTTTTTCGCGTCGCAGATAACTAACATCTCTTCCGAAAGGTTGTGGACCGTTCCGTCGAGGGTCTCGATCTTCTCGCCGGCTTTCGCGTTGCGGACAACGATCTGCCCGCCTTCCACATACTTCAAGTCGAATGCGTGCATCGGCTGACCGTACTCAAGCATGACGTAGTTTGTAATATCAACCAGATTGCTGATCGGCCGCACACCGCTCGCGCGCAGCCGCTCCCGCATCCAGCGGGGGGACGGGCCGATCTTTACGTTTTTCACGACCTTTGCCATATAACGGCGGCAAAGGGTGCGGTTTTCAACGGTAACTTTCAGGTAATCGCTCACATCACCGCCGCAGCCTTTGACCTGTGGTTTGGGGATATTCAGCGGTTTATCAAATGTGACAGCTGCTTCTCTCGCAAGCCCTGTGACCGACATGCAGTCCGGACGGTTGGAGGTGATCTCAAACTCGACCGATGTGTCGTTCAGACCGATGGCGGAGTGAATGTCCTGCCCGATCTCGCACTCTTCTTGCATGATGAAGATGCCGTCTTCAATCGCGTACGGGAAATCATGCACGGTCAGCCCGAGCTCATTGAGGGAGCAGAGCATGCCGTTGCTTTCCACGCCGCGCAGTTTTCCTTTTTTGATCTTGATGCCGCCCGGCAGGGTGGAACCATCCAGCGCGACCGGAACGACCGCGCCCGGGAAAACATTGGATGCCCCTGTGACGATCTGGATGGGTTCATCCTTTCCAACGTCCAGCATACACACAACGAGCTTGTCGGCATCCGGGTGTTTTTCCACCGAAAGAATCTTTCCGACAACAACATTGTGAATGCCTTCGCCCTCGATTTCGTACCCTTCCACCTTGGAACCGCTCATGGTCATTGCCTGAGCGAATTCGTGGGGCTCCACATCTATTTTTACATAATCATTTAACCATTTCATTGACAGGTTCATGAGATGAACGCTCCTTTACGCACAATTCTGCGGTTTTTATGGAATCCGCTGTTTTTTACGACTGTTTTTCCGGAAATCATACCGGTTAAAACTGCTTCAAAAACCGCAGGTCATTCTCAAAGAACAGCCGCAGGTCGTCAATGCTGTAACGGCGCATAACGACACGTTCCAACCCCATGCCGAACGCGAAGCCGCTGTAAACTTCCGGGTCAATGCCGCAGCCGGCAAGCACCTTCGGGTGGACCATACCGCAGCCGAGCAGCTCAATCCAGCCTTCGCCCTTACAGAGGCGGCAGCCTTTTCCGCCGCAGGCAAAGCACTGGGTATCCGCCTCAGCGGAAGGTTCGGTAAACGGGAAGTGATGCGGACGGAAGCGAATTTTTGCATCCTCGCCGTAAAGGCGCTTGACGAAAATTTCCAGCGTTCCTTTTAAGTCCGCCATGGTGACGCCTTTATCCACCACAAGGCCCTCGATCTGATGGAAGACCGGGGAATGGGTGGCGTCGATCGCGTCCGAACGGTAAACACGGCCCGGGGAGATGATGCGGATGGGCGGCTTCTGCCGTTCCATGACACGCACCTGCACCGGTGAGGTCTGCGAACGCAGAACGATGTTTTCATTGATGTAGAAGGTATCCTGCGTATCACGGGCCGGATGGCCTTTCGGGATATTGAGCTTTTCAAAGTTGTAGTGGTCGTACTCGACTTCCGGGCCTTCGGCAATATCAAAGCCCATGCCCATGAAAATCTCTTCAATCTCACGCTGCACGCGGGAAAGCGGATGCATCGAACCAAGTTCAAACGGACGGCCCGGCATGGTCACATCGAGCTGTTCGCTCGCAAGCTGACTGGCAAGCTGTTTTTCCTTGAGTTCCGCCCGACGGCTCTCAATGGCCGTTTCAAGTTCTGCACGTACTTCGTTTGCCAGCTGTCCAATGACCGGACGCTCTTCCGCAGAAAGCTTGCCCATCTGCTTTAAAATGCCGGTCAGTTCGCCTTTTTTGCCAAGGACTTTTACCCGCAGGTCTTCCAGTTCCTTGACCGCGTTGCAGGCGGAAAGCTCCGCCAGGGCACGTTCTTTGATCTGTGCCAGCTGTTCCTTCATTGTTCTGTTCACCTCATCTGGTTTATCCATATCATTTCTGTAAAAACGCCGCTTGTTTCCCGGGCAATAAAAAAACCCGTCACCTACCGCCGAATGGGGGCATTGACGAGAGATGAAAAGCAGTGTTCCCACAGGGGTTTTGCTGTGGATTATTATAACAAATCTTTTGCTTTGTTGCAAGGGTTTTGCGTTGTATTCCCGTTCTTTTTATGGTATAATGCTGTTATCTTTTGAGTCAGACCGCCTGCCCTGGTCAGCCCCTGCCGCTTGTTGAAACGGCGGGTCTGTTTATAAAATACGTTTTTGCACTGTGTTTACCTGCCGCAAAACGCCTTTCGGCAGCGCGTTTTCTTTTTCATCATTTCTGTTTCAGGAGGAGTCCGCTTTATGGATATTTACAAAGAACAGCTCGTCACCAAGAAAAACACATCCAAGGACCTTTTTAAAAAATTCTGTGTTCTGTTTGGAGCACTGGTGCTCATCCTTGCCTGTATCTTCGTTCTGCCGATTTCCGGGCAGTTTTACATCTTCCCTCTGCTCGTCATCGCGGGTGTTATCTACGCGCTGTTTTCCTATTATCCCCTGCTCAACACCGAGTATGAGTACATCTTCACAAACGGCGACCTGGATGTGGACAAAATCATGGGAAAAGCAAAGCGCAAACGCCTTGCAACGTTTGACGTGACCTTTGCCGAAGAGTTCGGGCGGTATACCCCCGGCATGTTTGATTCCCGTTCCGATGAATTCAACACCCGTCTTATTGCCTGCACCTCACCTGCCGACCCGGACGCGCATTATCTCATCATGAACAACCCGACCCTTCAGCACTGCCTACTGGTCTTCAACCCCAATGATGCGATGGTGGAAAGCATCAAAGAATATCTTCCAAGGACGGCGAAAGTCAATGATTAACTGCGGCGTTGACCTGGTTTCGGTCTCCCACATGGAACGCTGCTTAAAAAACCCTCGTTTTCAAACGAGGGTTTTTTCGGCAGAAGAACAGGAGATGTTAAAAGATTTGAGCGATATCCGCCGGGCAGAGTCCGCAGCGGCGAATTTCGCGGCAAAAGAAGCGTTTGCCAAAGCTCTGGGCACCGGTGTGCGGGGGTTTTCCCTGAGTGAAATCAGCGTACTGCGCCAGCCAAACGGCGCGCCATACCTGCTGTGTTCCGGGAAGGCAAAACAACTGCTTGAACAAAGGCGGTGCACCGCTTCGGTCACCCTTTCCCACGACGGGGGAATGGCCTGCGCCGTTGTTCTGCTTCAAAAAAAGGAAGCATCTTCCCTGCCGGCTCTTGCCCCGGAACGCATCGAACGGCTGCAAAAACGGTTCGGCCCCTCTTTTTCCGGCGGGACTCCCATCACGCCGGAACTTGTACGCAGCCTGTTCCCCCACCGCGCGCCGGATTCCCACAAGGGCAGCTACGGAAAGCTCACCATCCTTGCCGGATGCAAAAACTACCGGGGCGCCGCGGCACTGTGCACCCATGCGGCACTTAGAAGCGGCGCCGGGGTCATCACCCTCGCTTCGGTGGAACCGGTCATCCAGGCGGTGGCGGCAAAATTATATGAACCGGTCTATCATCCTCTGGCAATGGATGATAACGGCACCATTTCCGCACTGGCTCTGCCCGAACTATCAAAACTTGCGCAAACCAGCAGTGCTTTTCTGCTGGGCTGCGGGCTGGGAATTTCGGAAAGCACCCAGACCCTCACCGAACAGCTGGTACAAACCATTTCCTGCCCGCTTATTTTGGACGCAGACGGCATAAACTGCGCCGCCCGCCGCATAGATATATTGCGAACAGCAAAAGGCAGTCTGATCCTCACCCCGCATCTGGGTGAGATGTCCCGCCTGTGCGGCAAGCCCATCTCCGAAATCAAAGCCGACCCCATCTCAACCGCAAAAGAATTCGCGGCGGAGTACCGGGCGGTCGTGGTGCTCAAAGACGCTGTCACCGTCATTGCCCTGCCGGACGGCAGAGTCTACCTCAACACCACCGGCAACGCCGGTATGGCGCGGGGCGGCAGCGGTGACGTGCTGGCGGGGATGATCGCGGCGTTTGCGGCACAGGGGCTGGAACCCGGCGCCGCGGCAGTCTGCGGCGTTTATCTGCACGGGGCGGCCGGCGACCTCACCGCGGCGGAAAGTTCAATGCTCGGCATGCTCCCAAGTGACATGATTGCTTCCCTGCCTAAGCTGTACCACTTTGCCGAGGAGGACCCCGGCAACGCATAAGGAGCAATGTTCATGCAGCGGCGCGCGGCATTTTGGATTCCGGTCATCCTGCTTATAGGATGTATCATCTTTTTGTTTTGCAGGGTATTGTTTTACAAAGGGAGCCCGGCGGACAGCAGTCTGCTCGATCAGCTCACCAGCTTCCGCTGCAACACCACCCTCACCTACGGCGACATGGAGGCGACCGCTGAGGTCGTCCGTTCGGCGGATGGCTGTATCCGGGTGACGATGCTCACCCCGGAAGCGCTGAGCGGCCTTCAGTTTGATTTTTCGCAGGATGAGGTCAGCCTAAACTTCAAGGGCCTCAAGCTGGACGTGGAGCCTTCCTCTTTCCTTGCTTCTTCCGCCGCGTCCGCCCTCGCAGGCGCGTTTGACACCGTTTTGAAGGAAGGACTGCAAAACACGGTGGAGCAGGACGGCAATCTGCTTGTTTCCTCCAAATCAAACTCCGGCAGCTTTGATCTGGCCCTCGACCCCACGACCGGAGAGCCGGTCTCACTGGATGTGCCCTCCATCGGCCTGCACTGCACCTTTTCGGATTTTTCGCTCAACGAAACATCCGGTTGATATCCTTCCGTCTCATTCGCTCCTGCGGCAAACGCCGCGGGAGCTTTTTTACGGCGCTTTGCTTCCGCCGGAGTCGAATTTCTTTCCAAACGGCATTACAACATTCCCCGGAAAACCCTGTAAATAGCCCGTGTGATTTTTCGGTGATGCAAAGTACCCTCCCGCCGTCACTGTTTTTCCACTCAAAAAGCAACCGCAAACTGTACCTTTTCGGATTTCGCTCAACAAAAGTTCCGCCTGCTTTTCTCCCGTTCCATTGCTCCTGCAGCAAACGCCGCGGGAGCTTTTTTGACGCAGATTTTGCCCGGAACTGTTTTTCCAGCAGGCAGCCGTTGACTAAATTGAAAAAACGTTTCATGCCACACGGAGCCCGCCTGCGACGCCTGCCCGATGTTCTAGAAGAAACGCCGGGTCAAGTGCCGTTTTTCTCCACCATCAACCGTGCGCTGTGCCCGACCGCTACTCCGGCCAATGCTCGCATAATTCTCACCCCATCTATCCCATCCAAAAGGATTTATGTAAATTTTTTCAGGTGAAGCGTATAAACCGGTTGACAAATCATACAAATAAAGTATAATAAAGATACACCCCCCAGGGGTGGTGTATTAATCAATTAAAAATCGGGTGAGGTGAACTCATATATGCAGCAGCAAAAAAACAATGGTTCAGGCAGTAACGCCTGCTCTTTAAAATTTGATGTATACGGCATGACCTGCGCAGCCTGTTCCGGCGCCGTAGAACGCGCCGTCAAAAAGCTGGACGGCGTGGAAGAGGTGCAGGTCAACCTGCTCGCCAACAACATGCAGGTGCGCTTTTCGCCGGAGGTGACCGAAGAGGCCATCGAACGGGCGGTGGAACAAGCCGGTTACCGCGCCGAGGTGCACGATTCCGCTCCCGCGGCAAACAAAAGCAACCCCGCAAACGAACACGGCAGTGTGATGGAAGAGGAACTCCGTTCGATGAAACGGCGGTTTATTCTTTCCCTCATCTTTCTCATCCCGCTGTTTTACATTTCCATGGGGCATATGATGGGCCTTCCCCTGCCGGCGTTCATGCACGGCAACCCGAACGCCATCACCTTTGCGCTCACCCAGCTTCTGCTGACGCTGCCCATCCTGGTCATCAACCGCTCTTATTTTATCCATGGGTTCAAAGCGCTCATCAAGCGTTCGCCCAACATGGATTCGCTCATCGCCATTGGGTCCGCGGCGGCGTTCGTTTACGGCGTCTTTGCCATCTACCGGATCGGCTACGGGCTGGGACACGGGCTGGACGCGGTCGTCAGCCAGTACAGCATGGATCTGTATTTTGAATCCTCCGCCATGATCCTCACCCTCATCACGCTGGGAAAATACCTGGAGACCCGCTCCAAAGGCAAGACGTCGCAGGCGATCGCCAAGCTCATCGACCTCGCGCCCAAAACGGCGCTGGTCGTCCGCGGGAATGAGGAAACAGAGATCCCGGTGGAGCAGGTGCAGGTCGGCGATCTCATCGCTGTGCGGCCGGGCGCCGCCATCCCGGTGGATGGAACGGTAACGGAAGGCAGTTCCTCGGTGGATGAATCCGCCCTGACCGGCGAACCCATCCCGGTGGAAAAAGCACCCGGCGACCGGGTCATGGCGGCTTCCATCAACAAAACCGGTTATTTCCGGTTTACCGCTTCCCGTGTAGGAGATGATACCACCCTTTCCCAGATCATCCGTCTGGTGGAAGAAGCAAGCGCCAGCAAAGCGCCGATCGCGAAGCTCGCCGACCGGGTGAGCCGCATCTTTGTACCGGCGGTCATCGGCATTGCTCTGCTCTCCGCCATTGTCTGGGCGCTGCTCGGCAAGGATTTTGAGTTCGTGCTCTCTACCGCCATCGCGGTGCTGGTCATCTCCTGCCCCTGTGCGCTGGGGCTTGCTACCCCGACTGCCATCATGGTGGCGACCGGCAAAGGAGCAGAAAACGGCATCCTCATCAAGTCGGCGGAGGCGCTGGAGACTCTCCACGCCATCGACACCGTGGTGCTCGACAAGACCGGCACCATCACCGAAGGAAGCCCGGCGGTCACCGACCTCATCGGCATGAACGGCACAGCCGAAACCGAACTGCTCCGGCTGGCGGCTTCGTTGGAAGCGCCCAGCGAGCATCCGCTCGC
Source organism: uncultured Oscillospiraceae bacterium (assembly GCA_900552945.1). Lineage (GTDB taxonomy): Bacteria > Bacillota > Clostridia > Oscillospirales > Ruminococcaceae > Metaruminococcus_A > Metaruminococcus_A gallistercoris. The sequence goes on along the minus strand of USBI01000025.1, from coordinate 58 downwards.
TTCGGCCGTATTAGAAAAGCTGTCTCTTATACACATCTCCGAGCCCACGAGACCGGAG
>USBI01000024.1 GCA_900552945.1 uncultured Oscillospiraceae bacterium | reverse complement strand
CGAGATAGGCTCCGGTCTCGTGGGCTCGGAGATGTGTATAAGAGACAGCCGGTAGCGGCACCGCGAAGGATATCATCCATCGCCATGCTGATCCACAAACCGGTAATGCCAAGCCCCAGCTGGGTGGAAAATACATATCCGAGCCCTACGTTTACAATCCAAATGGACCCAACAGCAATCATCATTGGCCAGAACACATAGCCTGCTGCCCGTAATCCATAGTTGAAGCAATGGTTGAACGAACGCCCGAAGTTGATGAAAATGCAGAGTGCGAACAACGGCATCGACAGATCAATGATTTCCTGCGTTGAGGTAAACATCGCCATGATGGGGCGGTGGAATACAAAAATTGCGCCGGAAAAGAAGAGGTTGCACGCCATGATCCATTTCCATTTTTTGTTGATGAAATGATATGCTTCTTCCGTCTCTCCGGCTCCCATCATCTGTCCTGCGATGATCTGCGAAGCCTGACCAATCGACTGACCGATTACATAAGCATAATAATCAATGGTCTGAACATACACTTTTGCGGAAAGCGCCGCCGTACCGAAAGCACCTAGGAACCCTGTGGTGACGACCTGCCCCAGTGTATAGGAAATTCCTTCCGCGCCTGACATAAAACCAATGCTGACAATCTGCCCGAGGGTATGCAGTTTAATGCGCCATAAGTATTTAAGTTTGTAACCGAAACGTGCGGCTGCAAGGAGCAAAACGGAAAGGAGCAATCCGATTGTTTCGCTGGCAAAGCGGATGATGCCGATTCCCGAAATTCCATACAATGGAATTTCGAACGGACGAAAGATGACAAGATAATTTCCGATTACATTGACGATGTTGATAAACAGAACAATCGCCATCGGAACTTTGGCGTTTCCGTAACAGCGAAAGAGCACAGAAATAACGCTGGAGACTGATATCATTACAGACGCGCCTCCAACCCATTGCAGATAGGTTGAAGCATCGGCAATCAAATTTCCTTCAAGCCCCATGAGCATCATGACAAACGGTGAACAGGCAATAAAAAAGGCACTGATCACACCGCCAAGCAGGACACCAACGCCGATTGCGTTCATGCTAATCTGCCCGGCCTGTTCATCGTGCCGTGCCCCCAAATGTTGATTGATCACGACCGCTGCACCGTTTGCAAGCATGGTAAATGCCATAATAACAACGTTCATAATCTGGTTCGCAACCCCAACCGCGGCAACTGCTTCGTCTGAAAAATTGCCGAGCATAAGAACATTTACCGTGCCAAGAAAGTTGCGCAGTACCTGTTCAATCAGGATTGGGAAAGCGAGTGAAAAGAGAGAAATTTTTCCTTGTTTTGCCGCCATGGTTAATCCTCTTTCTGAAAATGACTGGTATGAAAAGTGGTGTGATATTAGTGAAATGTAACAATATTTAACATTATACACGTCAAAACTTTTTTGTCAATTCGCAAAGGATTCTATGGGAAAAGTTACAAATTGTACTTGAGAAAAAATACAAAATGTGGAATAATAAAAAAGTCATAAACAAAAGGAACCAGCGCATTCTAATTTTTGGGTGATTGAATGCGCAGGTGGAAAGAATACACGATTATTTATCTGATTGGTTCGCTGGGATATGGCGTCATTGAACTTCTCTGGCGAGGCCGTACCCATTGGTCGATGCTTTTGACCGGCGGTTTGTGTACATTATGGATGTATTTTATGAATATTCGCCGGTTTGGGTGGAAACTATGGCAGCATTGTCTTGCGGGCGCCGCGTTTATTACCGGATGTGAGCTGGCTGTTGGCATTGTGTTTAATCTGCTTCTTGGCCGGCGGATATGGGATTATTCCGGTAAACCTGGTAATTTTTTAGGGCAGGTTTGTCCGCAGTACTGTGTACTTTGGTTCCTTTTGTGTTTTCCGGTGCAATTTCTTTGCAGGCGGTTGAAAAAAAGGTTGTTTTAAACTGTCTGCGTGTTTTGAATATGGAGGAGCCCTATGTCGCAGAAACGTCCCGTATACGTTTATCGAAAGAAAAAAAGAAACAGCAAGGCAAAAGCGATGGTTATTTTTATGATCATTGTTTCTTTTGTTCTGGTGATTATTGCTACGGTGATTGCTGTCACAGGAGAGGGGAAAAGTGCTTCTGAAGGAAGTGATTCAGAAAGCACTTCAAGCAGCGGAAGCAGCAGTTCGCAGGAACTTTCCGGTTACTCTTCGGTGGATTATGACCAGTCCTATACGCCGGGCACAATCATGGATTCCTGGTATGCGGAACATTCAAGTTCTTCTTCCTCTTCTTCCGTTTCCACAGGAGCCGGAGTGAGCAATATTACGCCGCAGCCATCAACACATGATACACCGGTCCCGCTGGCGAATTCGGAGCCAATTTCTTATTTTGATGATGCGCTGTTTATTGGAAATTCCCGCACAGAGGGCTTCATGATGTACAGCGGCGTCAATAACGCGACCTATTTTGCTTATAAAGGGCTTAATGTCAGCACAGCGTTTACCAAGGCGGTCATTCAGGCGCCGGATGGAACGATGCAGACAGTCGAAAATGCATTAAAGCAGAAATCATATGGAAAAGTATATATTATGCTGGGTATTAATGAACTTGGCTGGCCAAACACGGATTTGTTTATAGAAAATTACGGAAAACTGATTGACGTAGTAAAACAGACTAGTCCGAATGCGATTATTTACGTTCAGTTAATCATGCCGGTTTCAGAACAGCAAAATGCAGACAGTGTGGTTAACAACGCAAACATTGACCGGTTCAACGAAATGATCAAACAGGTCGTAAAAGAAAAAGAGGTTTATTATGTGGTGCCGGGAGAAGCGGTTTCAGTAAACGGCTTCCTTCCTCCGGAGGCTTCGACCGATGGAATCCACTTAAATAAAGAGTACTGTGTTAAGTGGCGGGATTATCTGCTGTGTCATACAGTACAGCAATAACAGCAAAGGAGACCAGAAAGATGAAAAAACTTGCAATTGCAGCCGTTGCGCTGTTCGTGGTGTGTTTGTTTGGGGCATGCAGCTCCAGCGAACCGAAAGATGTTGATGTTGCTAAATTGGCTGAGGATCTTCACACCCAAATTACTTATCAGGATGATCTGAGCCAGATCAGCGATGAAATGTTTGAAACCGTGTATAAGATCGATTCGTCTAAAGTGAAGAAAGCGGTTGCTTATACCAGTTCCGGTGCAACTGCGGAAGAGATTGTCGCTATTGAACTCAACAGCGCAGATGATGTGGATGACGCGGTAACCGCTTTGGAAAATCGTGTTGCTTATCAGAAAGCTGGATACGAGGATTACGGTCCGGCGGAAGTGCCGAAGCTCGACAGCGCAGTTATTAAATCCGCTGGCAGTTATGTTGTTATGTGCGTTTCGGATGATAACGCGAAAGCGGAAGAAGTCATCAAATCCTATCTTGGATAATGCAATAAAAAGCCCGCCGAAGGCGGGCTTTTTTACGTTTTCTTGATAAACTGCGTCCTGCATTTCGGGCAGGTGATTTTAATCTTTCCGCGGCCTTTTGGTACACGTAAGGTCTGTTTACAGTTGGGACATTTGTAGTAACGGTAAAACTTACGGTCATGAAAACGCCGTTTTTGTTTTGAAAACCAATTTTTAATCGGATTCCAAAATTTTAAAAAAATTTGATTTTCACGGTAACGCTTGGTAACGTTTCGCGAAAAGGTCCGGAACAGAATAATGGCAAACAGCAGCAGTCCGATCCATGCTAAAAACCGGCAATAGGGAATATAGCTCAAAAAGAACAACACAAAATACAGAACAAACAGGGCAATGGAAAGCTGATCAGTACCATATCGGCCCATCAGCATTCGCCTCAGCCAATCCATAAAAATCCTCTTTTCCTTGTGATGAGTCACTTATAAAAAACAGTATATCGCATTGAACTTGATGTGTTGTAAGGGCATTTTTTCGGTTTTATGGATAATTTGTAAATTCTCTTATTGCTCTGTCAGAACATCCCGTTCTTCTTCATGCCGTTCAAACCATTTTTGCGCATAGGAGCAGGAGCACACCGCTTTTTGTCCATTTGCTTTGATCTGGCGAACAGCCAGTTCCATCAATTTACCCGCGATTCCCTGTCCACGCAGAGAGTCGTCCACAAATGTGTGGTTGATGTCCACAACGCCTTCTTTCACATTGGGAAATGTAATTTCGGCAATGCAGTTTCCGTTTTCTCCGCTGAGATAAATTCGGTTGGATTCGGTTTTGAAATTCATATTATACACCTCACAGATTTTTCAGCTTCAGTTTATCATAAATGAATGCTGGTATCAATTGAAATCCAAAAGAATCCGGCGTATAATAAAGAAAGACTACTTTAAAGGGGCGATATTCGTGGGAATGGTAGATGAAGTAAGAAGTAAAATGATGGCAGCCATGAAAGAACGAGACAGCAAACGCAAGGATGTTCTTTCTAATCTGCTTGCGGCTTTAAAAAATGGTGTGATTCAGAAGCGCGCGGATCTTACACCGGAAGAAGAAATCGCTATTGTCGCGCGTGAGTTGAAGCAGACAAAAGAAACACTGGAAAGCGCACCGGCAGAGCGCACAGATATTGCGGAGGATTGCCGGTATAAAATTTCTGTTCTTTCGGAATTTATGCCGGAACAGATGGACGAGCAACAGATTCGTTCGGCCATTGAATCGGTTTTGGAAGCACTTGGTATTGCCGAACCATCTGCAAAGCAGAAAGGCGTCATTATGAAAGAACTTATGCCACGCGTTAAAGGCAAAGCGGATGGCAAACTGGTCAATCAGCTGTTGTCTACTTATTTCGTTGGTTAATGATGAGGTGCAAAAAGCCGGACGATACCGTCCGGCTTTTTTGTTGGATGAAACTCTCACTTAAATGGTCATTGTATGGAACAAAGAATAAAAATATTTGAATACGCAGGGCGGAAATTATATTTCCTTTACACGTGTTTCATCGTAATATCCGCGGGCAGCCGGTGCTTCATCAGCAACACCGATGGTGATGAGTGCAACGGGAATACTTGTGATACCCAAAATCGACTGAACTTCACGGGTGCGCTCTTGCCGTGGATAAATTCCGCACCAGCAGCTTCCGTAACCGAGTTCCAGTGCCTGCAATAGAATGTTTTCAATTGCGGCACCGCAGTCCTGCGGCCAAAATGCTTCCGCATCATCACCGGAAAGGTCCGGCCTGCCGCAAACGACAATGCCTAAAGAGGCTTCGCGCAAATGTTTTGCATATGGATGCACACTTATAATTTTTTCTTTTACACCGGCGTCTTTTATAACAATGAATTCCCACGGGCGTGTGTTGCGCGCGCTGGGCGCCATCATAGCTGCTTCTAAAATTGCGTGAATATCCTGCTCGGGAATAGCGATTCCTTCCTTATACTTGCGAATGCTTCTGCGATTGCGTATGGCTTCAGTGATATTCATTCAGTGGTCCTCCTTTTAAACCGTAATGGTATAAATAAAGATGCAGTCATTATTTGTTGAGCTATTTTACCGTATACAGTTGCCCTATTCCAGCGCGATTCAATCTTACTTCTTTTGGACCGCCGGATGTTTGCAGGGTAACCGGTTCCCATTCCGCTTTGTCTTTTATGCAAAGTTCTGCTACTAAAATGTCGGCTTTTAAAACATCATCGTAATTCTCAATCGGACATTCTCCGTGGCTTGCAAGCAAAAGAGACACCTCTAAACGCATTTCTTCCAGGCGTTTTAGGCTTTGCAGATAACGGGAAATATCTCTTTTTTCGCCGAACATCCAGATAGGGGCTTTAGAAAGACTGTCGCCTGAAAAAAGAATCTTTTCTTCCGGAAGATACAGCATAATACTTCCGGGTGTGTGCCCCGGGCAGGTGATGACCTCAAGCGAACAGCCGCCCAGCGGAATCTTTTCCCCGTCGGTGAGGGGGAGGTAGGTCTTATCCGCACAGCCGTCTGATGTTTGGATCTGCTCCCAGTCCTGCGGCGCCGCATAGCATTCGGCAAACAGAGCGTTGCCGCCGGTATGGTCGTGGTCACCGTGCGTGTTTATAAGCATGACCGGCAGATTGGTAAGGGCGGGCAGTTCTTTTTTAAAATCTACCGCACCCAGTCCGGTGTCGATCAATGCGGCTTTTTCGGTGCCCAACAGCAAAAAGCTGCGCACGCCTCCTTCATCAAACGCGTAAAGGTTTTCTTTTAATTTGATAACTTGATACATGAACAATTTCCTCCTTGATTATCATGATTTATGATGTGATGATTGTTGACTCAAATAAAAGACGATTTATAAATGTGGTTTAGCTGTATTTGAAAGAGCGTATGTATCCGTTTATTTGGCGATATTTGTAAAAAGCTGTGTGCCAGGCTGGGCAACGATCAAAATGTCTCCGTCTTTGATAATGGTTCCGCCGTCTGGGATGATGTTCTGCTGCCCCCGTCGTATGAGAATGACAAGCGTTTCTTTTGGCGCGTCAAGTTCACGCAGAGGTTTTCCGTCCCATTTATAATTTTTGTCGACAGGAACTTCGCGGATCATAACATTTTCCCGGTCTTCAAATACCCTTGCGGCTAATATCAGAAGATCACCTCGTAAGATGATTGTATCTCCATTTGGGATGATGCTCGTTTCATCCCGCTCAATCATAACCACCAGTAAATCGCGGGGGAGCGTGATGGATTTTAACGGAAGATTTTCCCATGAATGCCCCGCTTCAATGTGGATTTTTATAAAAGAAATATCACTGTCTTCCTGATAGTCGTTGAAGGTTTTTGAAATATCGTCGGATTGATCGATCATCTTTAGCTTTTTGGAAACCCAAGGAAGAAGGGTTCCTTGGAAAGAGATCGACAAAAGAACAATGCAGAAGACCAGATTGAAGAGATTGTATTGAAGCGAAAGTCCGTTTACCACCGCCATGATTGCAAACACAATGGATGCAACACCGCGCAGCCCCGCCCAAGACACTACCCCGATCTGCCGAAACGAAGAACGAAACGGAGCAAGAATGGCAGTGATGACAACCGGCCGGACCAGAAATGTCATACATACGGTAATGATAAGCGCCGGCAAGAATACCTGCGGGAGGTTGGCTGGTGTAACCAGAAGTCCCAGAAGGAAAAAGATAATGACCTGTGCCACATCAGTCACTACGTCAAAAAAATGAACCAGATAGCGTTTTTGTGAAATTTTAGAGTTTCCCAACAGAATGCCGCATAAATAAACGCTTAAATATCCGTTCCCGCCGATTACCGAGGGGAGGGCATAAGAAACAATCGCAATTGCGAAGACAAAAATGGTTTTTTCGTATTCTTTTAAAAAACTGAAACGCCCCATCAGCCAAATCGATATTTTGCCCAGAAGAAAACCGCAGACAAGACCGAATACGATCTGTTTGGTTAACATCCACGGAATGGAAATTTCTTCTCCAGTCATCAATGTAATGAATATGACGGTCAGCATATATGAGATCGGGTCATTGGAACCGGATTCAATTTCGAGCAAAGGAGCGGTGTTAAACTTCAGCGCGAGTTTTTTGGAACGGAGTATATTGAAAACCGAAGCGGCATCTGTTGACGAAACAACAGAACCAATGAGAAAGCTTTCAAGCCACGGAAGGTTTAATAGAAAATGAGCGCAAACGCCGACCAATCCGGCTGTTAGAACCACGCCAAGGGATGAAAGCAGAACCGATTTTACGACAACAGGTTTTGCGGTGCTGAAATTTGTTCCAAAACCGCCGTAAAACATAACAAAAATAAGGCAGGCGGAGCAGATGATTTCCGAAATTTCATAATTTTCAAATGAAATGCGGAAAATCCCGTTCTCGCCGAAACACATGCCAAGCGCGATAAAAATGAGAAGTGATGGGATGGCAAGTTTGGAAATAAAACGGTTCATCAAAATACAAATTAAAATGACAGCTCCTATGATCAGCAAATATCCCTGCATCTGCAACCTCCCGTCCGATAACATTCATATATCATATTTTAACATAAAATATCATTCATTGCCAGTAAAATAAAAACGCTTTTAAAATATTATGTAAAAACCGCTTGTCAATGGAAATGTGTATTTGATGCGTGGTGCAATTGTATGAATTGGATAAAATGAGTTCTTTGTTTAAAATTAATTTTATCAAGTTGACGAATGTTGCGAAAAGTATTATGATGAAAAAAATAACAGCCGGGAGGTTCCAATATGCAAGTTGCAGAAATACATACTGTCGCGCAAACACTCAGTGAAAATATATGCAAAGTCATTGTGGGAAAAAAAGACGTAATTGATCAGGTGCTGACCGCTTTGTTTGCCGGCGGTCATATTTTGCTTGAGGATATGCCGGGAACCGGAAAAACAACGCTTGCGAAATCAATTGCGCGTTCGGTCGATTGCAGCTGCACACGTGTGCAGTTTACACCGGACCTTCTTCCTTCGGATTTGACCGGAATCAATTATTATAATCAAAAACAAGGGGAATTTGTCTTCCGGCAGGGGCCGGTCTTTACCAATGTTCTTCTCGCGGATGAGATTAACCGTGCAACGCCCCGTACCCAGTCCAGCCTTCTTGAGTGCATGGAAGAAGGGCAAATTACGGTTGATTCAGTCACCTATCCTTTGGAACAGCCGTTTTTCGTTATCGCGACCCAGAACCCGGTGGAGATTCAGGGAACATTTCCGCTTCCGGAAGCGCAGATGGACCGTTTTATGATGCGCCTTTCTTTGGGATATCCTTCCAAGGAATTTGAAATTGAAATGTTGGGACGCTTTTCTTCGGCTAGTCCAATTGATTCATTGGAGTCGGTTATTACAAAACAACAATTGATCGAAGCGCAAAAGGCAGTCCGGCAGATCACCCTTTCCAAAGATTTGCTGGGATATATTGTGGAACTGGTAGAGGCAAGCCGGAATCATCCGCAGGTGCGGATGGGCGTCAGCCCGCGCGGCGCGTTGGCGTTGATGCATGCTTCTCAGGCAAAAGCGGCGCTGTCCGGAAGGGATTTTGTTACACCGGACGATGTAAAGTCGGTCGCGGTGGATGTGATGGCGCATCGTCTTCTTTGCCGAAACACCGCGGCTGCCCGTGAAACAAGCGGTGGCCGAATGATCGTTGAGGAACTCCTTTCAAGTGTCCCGGTGCCTACTGAGGCTTAAAGAAATATCGTGAGGGAATCATGGAGATTTTTGTACTTTTTCTGGTCATGCTGCTCCTTGTGTTTATTCAGTCTCAGGTGTTTCGCCGGTTGAGTTTCAAAGGGCTGGATTATGAATGTGCGTTTAGTACGGACGAAGCGTTTGAGGGGGACAGCATAGAACTTGTTGAAACCATTACGAATCGGAAATGGCTGCCTTTACCATGGTTTAAGTCCGAGCTGACAACATCAAAATGGTTGGATTTTGCCGGTTCGCAGTCTACGGTTACCTACAACACCCGTTTTGTTCCAAGCCTGTTTCTGATTAAAGGGCACACGAAAGTGGTTCGCCGTTGGAAGGTCACCTGCCGCAAACGCGGCGTTTATTCCATTGATACGGTTGTTTTGGTATCTACCGATCTTTTAGGCCGTCAAACTATTTCTAAAACGGTAAAAACCGGTTCACAGGTAGTCGTTTTGCCAAAAACCTTTGAATTGTCGGAAGAATTTGCTGACTCGCGTTTTTTGCAGGGGGATCATCCGGTGCGGGCACAGCTTTTGCCGGACCCGTTTGTTGTCTCCGGCGTGCGGGAATATCTGCCGTCAGATCCGATGAAAAATATCCATTGGAACGCAACAGCGAAAATGGGCAGGATCATGATACGCAATCAGGAGTTTACCACCCGTCAATGTATGCTGGTGCTTTTAAATCTGCAAACAAAAGAGTATGAGAAAAAACAGGCGGTAGACCTGGACGCATTGGAAAACTGCATCCGCACGGCGGCGTCTTTGTTTGATGGAACTTTGTATAACACGCTTCCATTTGCGTTTGGCTGTAATTCTTCTGAAAAAGGCCTTGATACAGAGGAAACAACGTTCGTGCCCTATAGCTACGGAACCGAATATGTCATGTCGCTTTTCCGGCTGCTTGCTCATCTTCCTGAGGGTGCAACATTGAATTTTGCTCGTTTTTTACAAGATTTTGAGGTCCCGGAAGAAACGACTGATATTTTTCTGGTTACAGCTTATGTATCGGATGATTTGTTCAATTACTGTCGGCTTCAAAAGGAAGAAGGGCGGCATGTGAAAATTCTGGTCCTGCGTCCGGAAACAGAACAGTTTCCGGATGATTGCGACGTTTATTATCTGCGGGAAGAGGCGGTGAAACATCATGCAACAGACTAAACGGGAAATCTGTTTTCGTGCTTGGGCGCTTTTTCTCAAAAACTTTTCGTTTCTTCCGGTTTGCATGGTGTTTGATCTTATTTTGACTGGTCGATATGGCTGGCCGGAGTTTGGAGCGGCTGTCGGAGGCGTTGCGTTTTCGGCGCTTTTTGGCGCAGGGTGCTGTTTTATTCTGCATTGGTATGAGAAAAAGCACCCCAGAAAAACCATTGAGATGGATCGGGAAGTTCTGCAAAATATGCCTCGGGTGCAGTTCGACGGTTACATCCGGCTCATGATTGTTTTATATGTTTTGTCAGCCGCGCTTTTTTTGGCTTTATATCTTTTTTTGTGGTGGGAAAACCCTTTTTATGGTGTTGTACAGGGCATTTTGTTTTATTTGTGCTGGATTCGCATTTTTCTATCTGCCGGAAAAGATTACACCGATATTTACAGTTTGCTGGAATATATAATCGCCGGCATTTTCTTCCTGCTTGGTATTCTTGCTGTTTATCTTTTGGCAGACCATTCTGAATTTCAAATCCTTCCAATAACCGCAGCGTTCATCTTTCTTACTGTAAGCGCCGGCTTTTTGCTTAACCAGTCAAATCTGGACCGAACGATGGAATCTATGCAGCACAGCAAAGCATCATTGCCAAAAAAAGTTCGGCTCTATAACATGTTTTTGATTGGCGGCATTATGCTTCTGTTGGTTGTTGGACTATTGTTTTACCGACAGATTGTTGATGCGCTTGTCTGGCTCGTAAAATTGTTCAGAGACGTGTTGGTTGCTGTTGTAAACTGGCTGTCGTCTATCTTTGCAATGGGTGGCATGACAGCTGCGCCGGAAGGTTCCGAAGGACCTCAGGGGGGGATGGACCTGCCTTTGAGTGAATCCGCTGATTGGTTGAATATTCTGCTGATCGTTGCGCTTGCCGTTGTGATCATTTTGCTCTTAACAAAATTCGGAAGACGTTGGTTAAGGCAGGCCGGCAACTTTTTGAAACGAGGTTGTCAGTTGCTTTTGGCTAAGTTTTCTCCGGCTTCTGCAAATGTTAACGCCGCCCAGAGAGAAAATGCTTATTATTCAGATTTTGTTGAAGAATTGCAAAATACAGGAGAAGAGAATCTTCGGCGAAAAAAGGCAAGACGCAGTTTGCGTAAACAAATTAAAAACTGGAGAGCACTTGGCGATTCTTCTGAAAAGGTTCGTCAGGGTTACCTGTTATTGCTTAGCCATATTCGGCGTGAGGATGAAAATATCACTGTTGCTGATACCGTAGAAGAGGTGCAAAGCAAGTTAAAAGATCCTTCGCTTTCTATGGTGTTGGAAGCGGAAAACCCGTTGTATGAACGGGTGCGCTATCACATGGATACACCAGAGCAGGGAGAGATGGAAGAGTTTTGTGAAAGAATGGAACAGGCAGTTACCGTGTTGCAAAAACGCTAATGATTATGAGCGCCTGTACAATTGATAAAGAAAGAGAAAACGCTTTTCGTCACTGCGGCGTTTTCTCTTTTCTTGTTTGGAATATCCTTGGTCTGATGACTTATTTTATTTTTTCTAAAAAACTGCTTGACAAACTGATTTGAACCGTGTATAATTAAAACCGTTCCGCGACAGAACAATATTTATTGGGGTGTAGCCAAGTGGTAAGGCAGCGGGTTCTGGCCCCGTCATTCCGAGGGTTCAAATCCTTCCACCCCAACCAGATGAAATGGACAAACCATAAATGGTTTGTCCATTTTTGTGATTTCAGCTGAAAATAGAAAAATCACGTTTTGATATTACGGCAAAACGTGATTTTTCCGTAATATGGATGCTGAAACCACAGCCGTAAATTCCTCAAAATTATTTTGTGGAACAAACCAATGAATCCAAAAAAGGAGAACAGAAAATGAACCAGTCTAACGTCTATTTCTGCGACATGAGAGTGAATCAGGGAGATACTCTTCTTTTAAAACTGAGACGGCTGATGGAAAAAGCCGGCATTGGCAACATCGACTTTGAGGGAAAATTTACCGCGATTAAAATCCATTTTGGCGAACCTGGGAATTTGGCTTTCCTTCGCCCGAATTTTGCAAAAGCTGTTGCGGATCTTGTGAAAGAAAAAGGCGGTATGCCGTTTTTGACTGACTGCAATACGCTCTACGTCGGCCGCCGGAAAAATGCGCTCGATCATATGGACGCTGCGTATGAGAATGGTTTTTCGCCGTTTTCCACCGGCTGCCATGTCATCATTGCGGACGGCTTGAAAGGCACCGATGAGGTGCTTGTACCGGTTGAGGGTGGCACTTATGTAAAAGAGGCGCGCATTGGCCGTGCGGTTATGGATGCAGATGTTATCATTTCGCTCAATCACTTTAAAGGGCATGAGCTTGCCGGGTTTGGCGGAGCAATCAAAAACCTTGGTATGGGATGTGGCTCCCGTGCCGGTAAGATGGAGCAGCACTGCGGCGGAAAACCGGAAGTTGACCAGAGCATCTGCCGTGGATGTAAAGCATGCGCCAAGAATTGTGCGCATAGTGCGATTTCGTTTGATGAGAATCGCAAAGCGAGTATTGACCACAATAAATGTGTGGGCTGTGGACGTTGCATTGGCTCCTGCTCGTTTGACGCGATTGCAAACCCGAACTATCAGGCAGCGGAAGAGCTTGGCATGAAAATGGCGGAATATGCGAAAGCGGTTGTAGATGGCCGTCCGCAGTTCCATGTGAACATTGTAATGGATGTATCTCCGTTCTGTGATTGCCATGCTGAAAACGATGCTCCGATTGTTCCGGATATTGGCATGTTTGCGTCGTTTGACCCGGTCGCGTTGGATATGGCTTGCGCTGACGCCTGCAATGCACAGCCTGTCAATCCGGGCAGCTTGCTGTATGATAATATGCATGCGGACGGTTTTTGCGACCATCACGATCATTTCGTAAACACAACACCGGAAAGTGATTGGAAAGCTTGCTTGGAGCACGCTGAAAAAATCGGTGTGGGTACAAGAAGTTATCAGATCGTTCGGGTAAAATAATCAGCTGTATGCTCATACAATAAAGCGGTGCACAAAGTGCATCGCTTTCTTTTTTGAGCCATTTATTGCGTGTGGAAGAACAAATCACGAAAACAGCGGCGGCTTGCAAGCTTTTAGGGTTTGCCGGCAGGCTTTTCTCGCGGATGAAAATATCCGTTTATTTACGTTTTTTGCGAAACCCGGTTTGGTTGCCTAACGATGTTTTTTGTGCTATAATACAATAGATTATGTATAAGCTGAATGCTAGGGATTGCTTTCAACAAAGCAATCAATAAATGAGGTATATTGCAAGGTGAAAATAATAGGGATCGACCCGGGCTATGCAATTGTAGGTTACGGAGTCATTGAATATCGTTCCAATCGCTTTACAACGGTGGATTACGGCGCCATTACAACGCCGGCAGGAATGCCGTTTGAACAGCGTCTTCTTACTATATACGAGGATCTTTCTCAGATTCTCGCCATACATAAGCCGGAAGCGATGTCGGTGGAAAAGCTGTTTTTTAATTCCAACCAGAAGACCGTGATTGACGTAGCGCAGGCCAGAGGGGCCATTATTTTGGCAGCGACCAAAGCAGGAGTCCCTGTGTATGAATATACCCCGCTTCAGGTAAAGCAGTCGGTTGTGGGATATGGACGCGCGATCAAAGCGCAGGTGATGGATATGACCAAGCGTCTGCTCAATCTTCGTGAGGTGCCGAAGCCGGATGATACGGCAGATGCGCTTGCCATCGCGATCTGCCACGCGCATGCGGCTCCGTCTAAAATCAATGAAAAAATAATTAAAGGAATGCTTCGCTGATGATTTACAGTTTACGTGGAACACTGGTTCATTTGGAACCGAATCTTGCCGTTTTGGAATGCGCGGGGGTAGGGTATGGCCTGCGCACTACCACACAAACGATGAGCCGCTTACCAAAAGTAGGCAGTGAGGCAAAATTATATACCCATTTATATGTTCGTGAGGACGGGGTGGAACTGTTCGGTTTTGCCGATTTAAACGAGCGGAAATGTTTTGAAATGCTCATTTCGGTTTCCGGGGTTGGGCCCAAAGCGGCATTGTCAATTCTTTCTAACATCAGTTCTGAACAATTTGCATTGTGTGTGGCGACCGGTGACAGTAAGGCGTTTACCGCCGCAAAAGGCATAGGCCTGAAGACTGCTCAGCGCATTGTTTTGGAGTTAAAAGATAAAATTACCAAAGAGCAGCTGGAGACCGGTGTTGTAAATTCAAATGTTTCGGTCAGCGGAGTAATCTCCGGGCAAGGCAATCTGTCGGAAGCGATCAGCGCATTGGTTGTGCTGGGTTATCCACAGTCACAGGCAGCACGTGTTGTTTCAGCGTTGGACCCCTCGCTGCCGGTAGAAGAACTCATTAAGTCGGCGTTGAAAGCACTTGCCGCACAGGGGTGATTGAATGTTTGACAGCAATATGGACTTTGAAAACCGCATCATGTCGGCCGAAAGCACGACCGATGATGTGGATGTTGAATACAGCCTGCGGCCGAAAACGCTTTCGGAATACATTGGGCAGGATAAAGTAAAAGAAAATCTTTCGGTGTTTATTGAAGCGGCAAAAGGGCGTGGTGAACCGCTCGATCATGTGTTGCTTTACGGACCGCCTGGACTGGGTAAAACAACCCTTTCCTGTATCATTGCCAACGAGATGAACGTCAATGTGCGAATCACCTCAGGCCCTGCCATCGAAAAGCCAGGGGATCTTGCGGCGCTTCTGACCAACTTAAGCCCAAACGATGTTTTGTTTATTGACGAGATCCACCGCCTTTCCCGCGCGGTTGAAGAGGTTTTATATCCGGCCATGGAAGACTACGCGCTGGATATTATCATTGGAAAAGGACCGAGCGCCCGTTCGATTCGCATTGATCTGCCTAAATTCACACTGGTTGGGGCGACGACCCGCGCAGGGCAGCTCACGGCGCCGCTGCGTGACCGCTTTGGCGTTATGTTGCGGCTTGAGCTATATACACAGGAACAGCTTGCGGAAATTATTTTGCGTTCTGCCGGCATTCTGGAAATCTCCTGCACGAGGGACGGCGCCATGGAACTGGCGAAGCGTTCCCGGGGAACGCCGCGAATCGCGAACCGTTTGCTCAAACGGGTGCGTGATTTTGCACAGGTCATGGGCAACGGCACGGTAGAACGTGAAATCGTTGATACCGCTTTGGATAAACTGGAGATCGATGAACTGGGGTTGGATTCCATCGACCGCCGAATGTTAACGACAATCATCCGTAATTATGGCGGCGGACCGGTCGGTTTGGAAACGCTTGCTGCCGCCTTAGGCGAAGAATCCGTCACGCTGGAAGATGTTTACGAACCTTATCTGCTCCAGCTTGGCTTTTTATCCCGTACACCGCGGGGACGGTGCGCAACCGATCTTGCATATGAACACCTGCATTTGCAGCGCAAAGGCCGCCGGAATGAGGACGGCCCGGAACAACTAAAATTTTAACTGTTTTGGAGGATCAACTATGAGCAGAATGTTTGGAACTGACGGAGTCAGAGGGGTAGCCGGAACCGAGCTTACCTGTGAGCTTGCCATGCAGATTGGCCGTGCCGCGGCTGTTGTGTTGACAAAACATACCTCACACAAACCGAAACTGATTATTGGGAAGGATACCCGTATTTCCTCCGATATGCTGGAAGCGGCAATGGTCGCCGGTATCTGTTCGGTCGGAGCGGATGCTGAAATTTTAGGTGTGGTGCCGACTCCGGCAGTGGCTTACCTGGTAAAGAAGTACGGCGCAGATGCAGGCGTTATGATTTCCGCTTCTCATAACCCTGTGGAATACAACGGTATTAAGCTGTTTAACGGTGAGGGTTATAAGCTTTCCGATTCACTGGAAGATGAAATTGAAGCGCTGATCCATGGCGATCTCACCCCATATTTGAAAAATAATATAGAACTTGGCCGTGTGACCCGTGTGAAGAGCGCGGTTGTGGATTACGTCAAACATTTGACTGCTTCTCTTGATGATAATCTTGAGGGAATGACGGTAGCGGTAGACTGTGCGAATGGTTCTGCAAGTGTTACGGCAGAACTGCTGTTCAAAGGCCTTGGAGCAAAACCGCTCATCATCAATGCGCAGCCGGACGGAACAAATATCAATGACGGCTGTGGTTCTACTCATCTGGAAGCGTTGACTGCTTTTATGAAAAAACATCGTTGCCAGTTGGGCGTCGCGTTTGATGGTGACGCTGACCGTTGCCTTGCCATTGATGAAGAGGGCAATCAGGTTGACGGCGATAAAATGCTGGCGATCTTCTCAAAATATATGAAAGAAAAAGGAAAGCTGCACAATGATACTGTTGTCGTCACGGTTATGAGCAATCTTGGGTTTTTCCATTTTGCAAACCATGAGCAGGTTCATGCGATTGCCGCGAATGTCGGCGACCGTTATGTGCTGGAAGAGATGCTCAAAGGCGATTATAACCTTGGCGGTGAACAGTCTGGCCATATTATTTTTACCGATTACGCAACGACGGGAGATGGTCAGCTTTCTGCCATCCAGCTTATGAGCATCGTTCGCGATTACGGCAAAAAACTTTCTTCCATCGGCTCGGTTATGGAGCGCTTCCCACAGGTGATGGTCAACATTCGTGCGGATGCGCAGGGCAAACGTTTGTTGGAAGAAAATGAAACGATTGTGCAGGCCATTGAGAAAGCAAAAGCGGAACTTGCGGATAACGGACGGATTCTGGTCCGTGCATCCGGTACAGAGCCGCTCATTCGTGTTATGGTAGAAGGAAAAGAACTGGAGATTGCAAACCGTTATGCAATCCAGATCGCAGACCTGATCAAGGAGCAGTTGAACGCATGAGAGTGACGCACGACTGGAACGACTATGAAATGTTGGATACGTCTGACGGCGAAAAGCTGGAACGCTGGGGCGATGTAGTTCTTATCCGTCCGGATCCTCAGGTGATTTGGAATGGCGTGAAAAACCATCCGCTCTGGAAAAAAGCGGATGCGCATTACCTGCGTTCCAATAAAGGCGGCGGCGAATGGGACTATTTTCGCCGCCTGCCGGAAAGCTGGAAGATTTCTTATAAATCACTGACCTTCCGCATTCGGCCGACTGGATTTAAGCATACCGGATTGTTTCCGGAGCAGGCGGTAAACTGGGATTATTTTATGGAAGTGATCCGCGCGGCAAACCGGCCGATCAAGGTTTTAAACCTGTTTGCGTACACCGGCGGTGCGACTCTTGCGTGTGCCGCTGCCGGAGCGCAGGTGTGTCATGTTGACGCTTCCAAAGGAATGGTTCAGTGGGCGCGCGACAATGCGGCTCTTTCCGGCCTTTCGGACAAGCCGATTCGCTGGATTGTAGATGACTGCGAGAAATTTGTGCAAAGAGAGATTCGCCGTGGTAACCGTTATGATGCGGTGATTATGGATCCCCCTTCTTATGGAAGAGGGCCTTCGGGCGAAATTTGGAAGCTGGAAGAAAAAGTTCATTCGCTGGTAGAGCTTTGTACCGGAGTGCTCAGTGAACAGCCGTTGTTTTTCGCCTTGAATTCTTATACCACAGGGCTGTCTCCTTCGGTTATGGAATACCTTCTCGGTATTACGGTCGCCAGAAAATTCGGCGGACGTGTGTCAGCTGACGAAATTGGTCTGACGGTTACCCAGAGCGGATATGTACTGCCATGCGGGTCGACCGCTCTCTGGTCAAATACACTGTAAACCCTCTTTTATTCACTGGATTGATTGGGAAGGGCTGAAGATTGGAAACGATTATTAAAACCGAACACTTGATGTTTGAGTATCCCTCGCAAATGCCGGATGAACCGGGTACAACGGTACTCAAAAGTGTTGATCTTGAAATTGAAAAAGGGCAGTTTGTTGCGGTACTGGGCCATAATGGCTCTGGTAAATCCACCCTTGCAAAGCATTTTAACGCTGTATTAAAACCGACTTCCGGGCATGTTGTGGTGGAAGGAATTGATACAGCTGAAGATGAACGCCTGTTGGAATTGCGCCAGAAGGTTGGGATGGTCTTTCAGAACCCGGACAATCAGATTGTTGCGACAATAGTGGAAGAAGACGTTGCTTTCGGGTTGGAGAATCTGGGCGTTGAACCGAAAGAGATTCGCCGCCGGGTGGATGAAGCGCTGCGGCAGGTGGATATGGTGGAGTATTACCGCCATTCGCCTCATCAGCTTTCCGGCGGTCAGAAACAGCGGGTCGCCATTGCGGGGATCATTGCCATGCGGCCGGACTGTATCGTCTTGGACGAGCCTACCGCCATGCTGGACCCGCGCGGCCGCCGCGAGGTCATTAAGACCATTCAGGATCTCAACCGTGAATACGGCATCACCATTGTTTTGATTACCCATTATATGGACGAAGCGGTCAAAGCGGACCGGGTCGTTGTTATTGACGAGGGTAACATCCTGTTAGACGGCACGCCGAAGGAAGTGTTCCGAAACGTGGAACAGTTGAAAGAAGTCGGGTTGGATGTTCCACAGGTCACAGAACTTGCGTATGAGCTGCGAAAGAGCGGCATTGATATACCGGATGATATTTTAACCGAAGATGAGTGCTATGAATGCCTTTCAAAGCTGTTGGAGGGATCGAAATGGCAGTAATTGAAATCAAAGATCTCAGTCATATTTACAGCGCGGGCACACCGTTTGAAAAAGCGGCGCTTGATCATGTTGATCTTTCTATTGAAGAAGGGGAATTTGTGGGTGTGATCGGGCATACCGGCTCGGGCAAATCAACCTTGATCCAGCATTTGAATGGATTGTTAAAACCAACTTCAGGCGCTGTGTTTATTGACGGACAGAACATTTGGAATGAAAAAAAGCAGATGCGCCGTCTTCGCTTTAATGTTGGTTTGGTATTTCAGTACCCGGAATATCAGCTGTTTGAGGAAACCGTTTATAAAGACATTGCGTTCGGGCCGAAAAATATGGGCCTTTCGGACGAAGAAATTGACCGGCGTGTGCGGGATGCCGCACGTTTTACCGGCGTTTCGGATGAAATGCTTGAAAAAAGCCCGTTTGAACTTTCCGGCGGGCAGAAGCGCCGCGCCGCTATTGCTGGTGTTATCGCCATGGACCCAAAAGTGCTTATTTTGGACGAGCCTACCGCTGGTCTGGACCCAAAAGGGCGGGACCAGAT
Source organism: uncultured Oscillospiraceae bacterium (assembly GCA_900552945.1). Classification (GTDB taxonomy): domain Bacteria; phylum Bacillota; class Clostridia; order Oscillospirales; family Ruminococcaceae; genus Metaruminococcus_A; species Metaruminococcus_A gallistercoris. The sequence continues at coordinate 6,769 of USBI01000024.1, read as the reverse complement.
TCTGGGGCGTATTAAGGAATATCATAAAGAAAAAAAGAACACCATTTTACTGGTTTCGCACAGCATGGAGGATGTTGCCAAATACGCGACCAAAGTGCTTGTCATGAACAAGGCAAAGGTGTTTACCTACGGCACAGTAGAAGAGGTGTTTTCAAAGTCGGATACAATTTCCCATATGGGGCTTTCTATACCGCAGATTTCCAAAGTATTTCATGCTTTAAGTGACAATGGTTATGCGGTGGAACGAAATGTGTATACGGTTGAACAGGCAAAGCAGGAAATTTTAAACCGTCTTTTGAAAGGAAAACACGAGCATGCTTAAGGATATTACAATTGGACAGTATTTCCCGGGGAATTCTTTCCTGCACCGGCTGGATCCGCGAGTAAAGATTCTGCTGACCATTGCTTATATTGTCATGTTGTTTGTGGTCTCCAACTCGATTGGCTTTTTGATTGGAATTGCATTGCTCGTTATTTCTTATTTGGTAGCGAAAATACCGTTTAAAATGATGCTGAAGGGGATTAAACCCATTATTCCCATTGTAATCTTTACAGGTATTCTCAATTTGTTCTTTGTTTCGGGAACACCGCTTGTGCAGTTCTGGTCGGTGACAATTACTTTGGAGGGTGTGCGTCTTGCCGTGTTTATGGCGGTGCGTATTCTGGCTTTGATTGCCGGCGCCAGCCTGTTGACCTACACAACCTCTCCAATTGAACTGACCGACGCGATTGAATCGCTTCTGAAACCGCTCAAATATATTCGTTTTCCGGTGCATGAGCTTGCCATGATGATGACAATCGCACTGCGGTTTATTCCGACTCTGATTGAAGAGACCGACAAAATCATGTCCGCTCAGAAAGCCAGAGGCGCGGATTTTGAGTCCGGCAATCTGATTCAACGGGCAAAGGCTTTGGTGCCCATTCTTATTCCGCTGTTTATTTCGGCTTTCCGCCGGGCGGATGACCTTGCCATGGCAATGGAATGCCGGTGTTATCACGGCGGTGAAGGGCGTACCAGGCTGCGTCAGATGCACCTTGGGCTCATTGATCTTTATGGGGCGCTTATTCTTACCGGATGTATCGTTGGAGTCATACTGGTCAATCTATTCGTTCCGGTTGTATTCTGAGGTGGATGATGAGAAATCTGCTTTTTCGCTGTACCTTTGACGGACGGAATTATCATGGCTATCAGGTACAGCAGAATGCTTTGACGGTGACGGAAGTGCTGCAGAACGGAATTGAAAAGCTGACCGGTGTGCGAGATGGGATCATTGGCTGTTCACGCACGGATGCTGGGGTTCACGCAGAAGAATATTTTTTTAATATGCACACCAAATGCACCATTCCGGCCGAACGGTTTGCGCGTGCGCTCAACCGTGTATTGCCAAATGACATTGCCATAACCGATTGCCGTGAGGTGGCTGCTGATTTTCATGCCCGCTATCATGCGGTGGGTAAGCAGTATGTTTATCGGCTGTATTGCAGTGAGATTCGCAACCCCTTTTATGACGGACTCGTTTACCATTATCATCGCCCGGTTGATGTTTCGTTGCTGGATGATGCGGCAAAGCATTTTCTGGGTACTCATGATTTCGCAGGGTTCAGCAATACGGGTACAGATGTTGCCGATACTGTACGCACCCTGACCCGTTTTGATGTAGTGAGGCAGAATGATATGGTGCTGTTTACCGTATGTGGTGACGGCTTTTTATACAATATGGTCCGTATTCTTGTAGGGACTTTGTTAAAGATAAATGAAGGACGCTTGGCAGTTGGCCAATTGGATGAAGTCATTGCATCCAGACAGCGTTCCTTAGCAGGAAAAACAGTTTCGCCATGTGGGCTTTATTTAAATCGTGTATTTTATGACAGGTGGTGATTACAATCGCAGCGTCAAAACGTGAGCAGCCTAATCCGGTTAATGACATTGAACAATATCGCAAAATGCGGCGAAAAAAGCGCAGACGCCGAAAATTGTTGGTTTTTGCCGGGGTTGTCGCTGTAATTGTTGTACTTGTTTTTGCAGTGAATTATTTTGAATTGGGCAACATCGGGGAGCTTGGGCAGGAAAACACACAAACTCAGCAGGCAGGTTCCAGTGGCTTCCCCAAAAAGTTGTTTGGAGACCATCCCAGTCAGTTTGTGGCATCGGATTCACTTCTTGCGATGGTGACGGATTCCAAGCTGTATTTATATGATACGTCTGGAAAAACTGTACTTGAAGCACCGCATAGCTATACCAATCCGGTTGTTTCATGTGAGGGCAGTTACTTTCTGCTGTATGACCGCAGTGGAAATAACTTCCGGTTGACGGATCAGTCTGGTACTGTATTTGAACAGGATTTTTCCAATGAGATTATTTGTGCTTCAGTGCGTTCAGATGGAACATCGGCAATCGCTTCTCAGGAAGAGCGCTATGCCGGTTCGGTCACTGTTTTCAGCAAAAAAGGAGAAGAGCTTTTTAAATGGTATTCATCGAATTACCAGGTCAATCAGGTCGCGCTAAAATCCGGCTCAAATAATCTTGCGGTTGCCTGTATTGGTGCGCAGGAAGGAAAAATTGTTTCCACAGTAGCGTTGATGGATATTGGGCAGGGGTCAGATCAGGAGGTAAAAGAAGTACAGTTTCCTGATATGATGATCCTTTCCATCCGCTATCTCTCAAACGGTGGATTGTGTGTAGTGGGCGACACCAAAACGGTCATCGTCAATTCGTCCGGCGAAATACAAAATGAATATGTTTATAACCGTTATATAACCGATTTTTGTGTGGATGACAGCGGGATTACGGTTCTTTCGTTGGCGTCATCAGCCAATGCGGCCGAACATGAGTATATTGTACTTGGCGGGAATGCGGATGTGCTTGGCAGCGTTGTGCTTACAGAAGAAGTGAAGTGGATTACAGCCGGAAATGGTTCGGTTTATCTGCTGACCGGCAAACAATTGCTTTGTTATGACCAGCGAATGAACCAGAATAATTCCGTAGAGGTTCGAAGCGATGCGAAAAACATTGTCCGTGTTGGTTCGAATGTTTATATTTTAGGACTCGGCGAAATTTCAAAGGCGTGGTAATTGTTCTATTAAAGCAAAGACTCGAATATGTTTTGGCGTGAGAAGTCGGGAGGTAGCTGTTTGGGAATTCTAATTGACATTCTATTGCTAGCTGTTATCGTTCTGGTGATATATTTGTCTTATCGAAAGGGCTTTCTGCGTTCACTCTGGTCGCTTGGAGGGTTTCTGCTGGCAGTGATCATTTCCTATGTTCTGGGAAAACTGATTGCGGAAATGCTGTTTGAAGTAATGGCAAGGCCATGGTTAACATCACTGATTAACGAACAGATCATTGCGGGGAGCGGTGATAATATCGCGCAGGTTGTTGATGGGCTGTATCAAAATCTACCGGCAATTCTGTCTGGCCCGCTCACGATGATTGTAGGAACGAAGGAAGAGTTAACACTGACCTTGCAGCAGGCGGTTGCTAACGGTTCTGCCACTATTACCGACATCATTGTGGGACTGCTTCAGCCTGTAGTGGTTGCGCTTTTGGGTACGATATTGTTCCTGCTCGTGTTTATTATTTGTATGATTCTGCGCAGGTTGTTAGATAAACTGCTGATCCGTGTTCATCGTCTGCCGGTCATTGGTGCGTTCGACAGCGTGTTGGGCGCCGGTGTTGGATTGCTGAAAGCGGCAGTTTGGGTCTGGCTGATTGTTGTATTGATTAAAGTAGTTGTTGTGTTTTCCGCTGGCAGCCTTCCGTGGCTGAATGAAAGCGTTGTTGACAGTTCACTTCTGTTTAAGTATCTTTATCACTCCGGCATGGCTGATTTTATTGGAGGAATATAGAGGACTGGCATACTCTTTGTAAGAAGCGGATTTGTTCATAATTATTCTACACATTTGTTCTGGCAGATTGCTACAATAAAAATAGTACTTGATGCAACAATGAAAACATTGCCTTGAAAGCATTGCTTTCTGTAAAAATAAAAGGAGAAACCTATGGTTTGCAGCAGATGTAAAAAACGAATGGCGGTCGTCTTTATGTCCCGAATGGAAAAAGGCGAGACCATAAACGAAGGTTATTGCCTTCAGTGTGCAAAAGAATTGGGGATTCCTCAGGTTCAGCAGATGATGGACAGCATGGGAATCACTGATGATGATCTTCAGATGATGGATGATCAGATGATGGCGTTTTCCGACGGTGACGCTTTTGAGCCCGGCGGAGCGGATACGATGCCCAATTTTTTGCAGAACCTGTTTGGAAAAGAAGAAGACGGTAATCTTCCGGAAGTGGAAGGGGAAGCGGTGGAAGACCGAAAGACCCGAAAAAAATCAGAGAAAAACGGTCCGGAAAAAAAGCGGAAGTTTCTGGAAAACTACTGTACCAATTTGACCGCGCGTGCAAAAGAAGGGAAGTTGGACCGGATCATTGGGCGTGAGCGTGAAATTTCCCGTGTGGTGCAGATTCTGTCCCGCCGTACTAAAAATAACCCTTGTCTGATTGGTGAACCGGGCGTTGGTAAGACGGCGATTGCGGAAGGAATCGCTCAGAAGATTGTTGCTGGGGATGTTCCGTTTCGCCTGTTGGATAAACAGCTGTATTTGTTGGATATGACGGCACTTGTTGCCGGCACTCAGTTCCGTGGGCAGTTTGAAAGCCGTGTAAAGGGATTGATTGATGAGGTAAAACAGGCCGGCAACGTGATCCTTTTTATTGACGAAATTCACACGATTGTGGGAACAGGCGATTCAGAAGGGTCTATGAGCGCAGCGAATATTTTAAAGCCGGCGCTCTCTCGTGGTGAGATTCAGGTTATTGGCGCAACAACTTTTAATGAATACCGTAAGAACATTGAGAAAGATTCGGCGTTGGAACGCCGCTTCCAGCCTGTTACTGTCAATGAACCGAGTATAGATGAAACCTATCAGGTGCTTTTGGGTGTAAAACAGTATTATGAGAACTTCCATCATGTCAAAGCATCCGATGCGATTGTGCATCAGGCGGTTGTTTTATCGGAGCGGTATATCAATGACCGCTTTTTACCTGATAAAGCCATTGACCTGCTGGATGAGGCATGTGCGTGCGCTTCTCTGCGCAGTCCGCAGCTGACCGAATATGAAAAATTAACGCGGGAAAAAGCGGATTTGATAACGCAGGAAGAAAGTTTGGAAAGTCAAACAGAAAATGTGGATTATGAAAAGCTGGCTCAGATCAAGTCCAGGTCGCTCGCAATCGGTGAAAGATTGCAGCAGCTTGAGCCGGAGGTCTCCAATATTCAGGTAACTGTGGAAGACCTGGCGAAGGTGATCGAGCTTTGTACCGGAATCTCGGCCGCAAAGATCGAGGAAAGTGAATTCAAGAAAATTTCTTCTCTTGAGGATCATCTCCGTTCCAAGATCATTGGGCAGGATGAAGCGATTTCGCTGGTTTGCGCTGCAATCCGCAGAAATCGTGCGGGGATTTCTAAACGACGCCGTCCGGCATCCTTTATCTTTGTCGGACCAACGGGTGTTGGGAAAACCGAACTCGTGAAAGTGTTGGCGGCTGAGTTGTTTGATGATGTCGAGCCGTTAATTCGGTTGGATATGTCTGAATACATGGAAAAACACACAGTTGCTCGAATGATCGGAGCGCCTCCGGGATATGTTGGTTATGATGAAGCGGGTCAGTTAACCGAGAAGGTTCGCCGCAAACCGTATTCAGTTGTGTTGTTCGATGAAATCGAGAAAGCGCATCCAGACGTGATGAATGTTTTGCTCCAGATTCTTGACGAAGGCCGAATTACAGACGGACAGGGAAGAACGGTCAATTTTGAAAATACAGTCATTGTTATGACCTCTAACGCTGGTTCGAATGACAAGAGCGGCATTGTAGGCTTTAATAAAGCGGAAACACAGATCGCCAAAGAAAAAGCCATGCGCGCTCTTTCTGAGATCCTTCGGCCGGAATTTTTAGGGCGTGTGGATGAGATTGTTGTGTTCAATCCGCTGAGCGATGAAACACTTTACCGCATTGCGGCATTGATGTTAGATGAACTTAAGGACGCGTTAAAAGAAAAGGGAATCGGGTTTGGTTATGACGATGCGGCTGTGCACCGTCTGGTTGATACATTGGGTACCAAAAAGTTTGGTGCGCGTGATCTTCGCACAAAGATCCGAAAGGAAATTGAGGATAAGATCGCCAATATTTTGGTGGATCAGTATGAAGTGCCGCCGGCGATGATTTCGCTTTCCGTAAAAGAAAATGAATTTGATTTTCAGACTGTTTCTTAAATTCAAAATTTGTTATTGACAAATAAAATGAAGTTTGTTATAATATATTCCGTCGTCACAAGGTGCGGCGGAATGAATGCGGGTGTAGTTCAATGGTAGAATCCCAGCCTTCCAAGCTGGTTGTGTGGGTTCGATTCCCATCACCCGCTCCATTAAATAGCCCGAGTGGCCGTTTATGCGCTCGTAGCTCAGCTGGATAGAGCAACTGCCTTCTAAGCAGTAGGTCACAGGTTCGAATCCTGTCGGGCGTGCCAATATGGTGGGTATAGCGCAGCTGGTTAGCGCGCCAGATTGTGGCTCTGGAGGCCGAGGGTTCGAATCCCTCTATCCACCCCATTGAAACGGAGGAAGGGAAGCATCTCTTTCTCCGTCATTTTTTTACTGGGGTATCGCCAAGCGGTAAGGCAACGGACTTTGACTCCGTCATCCCGCTGGTTCGAATCCAGCTACCCCAACCAAAAGTAAAAGAACCGCCTATTTTAGGCGGTTCTTTTTT
>USBI01000023.1 GCA_900552945.1 uncultured Oscillospiraceae bacterium | reverse complement strand
TTGTATAAGAGACAGCTTTAAAGCGGTCGATCAACCCTTTTGCGAGAAACATGCCGACCAGATTCGCGAAAGGAACGGTCAAAAGCACAAGCGCAGAAGATTTAATATCGACCCCCAACAGATACCCGGTAATGGTCGGCCCCCAAACCGATATGCTCTCTTTTACAAATCCAAGGCAAAAACAAATCAAACAAATAAGCTGTATTTTCTGCCGGATTAAAAAAACGATAGACTCTTTTAACCTGCCGATCAACAATTTCTGGCACGGAACGGGATGCCCGCGCAGCCGGTACGCGGCAACAATCCAAACAGCAAGCAGTGCCGTCCCCAAAAACGCGGGAACCCAAAAGAACCAGTTCCACCTGCTCCCGCCCAGCACACGGCCAAGCACCACCCACGCGATGATAAATCCCCTACCATGGAAGAGGACATGACCGTTGCCACTACAGAATATTTCTTTTTTTCAAAATTAAACGAAAGTAGCCTGGTCAAAGAAGCCCAGAAAATAGACTGAAAGTAACCGTTGACCGCCCAGAGAACAGGAATCAATGCGAGACTGTTGCAGAAAGCAATCCCAGCGTTTGCCAGAACCGTTCCAATCAGCCCGAAAATAATAAAACGAAACGGCGACATAGAATCCGCTAAAAAGCCGTTTACCAACTGGCCGACCGCATAGGTGATAAAAAAACAGAACCTATCATTCCCAAAAACGCACTGGAAGCATTGGCCTGACTTTGCAAAAGCGGCATTGCGGATGAAAAATTCACTCTTAAAACATACACCGTGAGGTAGGTAAAAAAACACAGGAGCAATATTGACTTTGAATTGGTTTTATACATGATAAGCGCCTCAACATATCTGATCGTATGCTTTGTTTTCCACGGAACTTCATTATAAAACTGAGCTGTTTGTCAATGAGTTTTGTTCAATTATTATTTTTAAATTTTGAACATTGTTCAAGTTATTTTGAGCAGGTACAGTCTGCTGTTTTCCGCCCGTTCATCTACCGATCGTTCTTTTCCGCAGCGACTTCCACGCAATACCCTTTGTGTCCGCAATGGGTGCAGGTCAGTTTGCGGGTCCGCGGCGTGTGCCGGGAAAAGAGATACGCTTTCAGCGACGGTTTAAACCGAGCTCCGCACTCCGGGCAAACGTAAGCGGTATTTTTCACATACATTCCTGTCATGAGAATACCTGCCAGAAGGACAAACGGCAGACAGACCGCAAAGGGGAGCCAGTTGCCCGTCATGATCCAGAATAAAACCGTCCCCAGCTGAATCATATCCATGCCGATTCCGATGGTAAGCATCATCATATGGGTTCTTTTTAATTTGTTTCTGCTTTTCATAAGCTGCTGCATGCCATCAACGGATTTGAGCGGAATGGGTTCCGAACGGCGGAAGTTTTCCCTTACAGCGCGAATCAGCTCAAGCTGCTGCATCTTCAACAAATCGCCCCGCAGCTGCCGTTCCTGTTCTTCCAGCAGGAGCGACAAAACCTTTTCCGGATTGCTGCTTTCCAAAATTCCCCGGATGGATTCGAGCGACAGACCCAGTGATTTCAACAGACCGATGAGCCGCAGCCGTTCCAGGTCTTTTTCGCAGTAAAGGCGGCGGCCGCCTTCGGTCAGCTGAAAAGGCTTCAGCAGGTTTTTCCGGTCGTAGAACTGTACCGTCCGCACTGAAACGCCGCACTTCGCGGCGAGTTCTCCGGTGGTATATTGCGGCATGAACCTCACCTCCAACCGTACGGTATCATATGACGCTGCGTCATATGCAACCCCTTACGCAGGGGAATGTGGCAAAAATATTCAAACAGCTTTTTTGTACACCCGCAAAAACAGCCTCCGACACAGATAACCTGCCGGAGGCTGTTTGACAGCGAAAACTTACCGAATTCCGTATTTTTCAATGATGTAGTCCATATCCTTATCCCCTCGGCCGGAAAGGTTGATCAGAATGGAACCCTTACCCATCTTTTTCGCCAGCTGGATGGCATATGCCACCGCGTGGGAGCTTTCAATGGCGGGGATGATTCCCTCCAGGCGGGACAGAGCGAAAAACGCGTCGATGGTTTCCTCATCGCCTACAACGTCGTACTTGACCCGTCCCAAATCGTGCAGGAACGCGTGCTCCGGACCGGAGGACGGATAATCGAGACCGCTGGCGACCGAGTAGACCGGAGCGGGATCGCCGTTTTCATCCTTAAGCATGATGCTGTTGAACCCGTGCATTACGCCTTCACTGCCGTAAGACAGGCTTGCCGCATGATCGCCAAGCGCTGGGCCGCGGCCGAGCGGTTCTACCCCATAAATATCAACCGGATCGTTGAGGAAGCCGGAGAACATGCCCATTGCGTTGGAGCCGCCGCCTACACAGGCGACAACCGCATCCGGAAGCTCGCCGGTCATTTCCAGGAACTGCTCTCTTGCCTCAATGCCGACTACGCTCTGGAAATCGCGCACCATCATTGGGAACGGGTGCGGTCCCACGACCGAACCGATGCAGTAGATGCAGTCTTTATAATCCCGGCTGTAAGCCGCAAACGCGGCGTCTACCGCTTCTTTCAATGTAGCGAGCCCTTCGGTGACCTCTACAACATTCGCGCCGAGGATCTTCATGCGTGCAACGTTCGGCGCCTGCTTGGCAATATCCACCGAACCCATGTAAATGTCGCATTCCAAACCAAAATACGCCGCGGCGGTCGCAAGCGCAACGCCGTGCTGGCCGGCGCCGGTTTCCGCGATGATCTTCTTTTTGCCCATGTATTTCGCGAGCAGCGCTTCGCCCATGCAGTGGTTGAGCTTATGCGCACCGGTGTGGTTCAAATCCTCACGCTTCGCGTAAAGCTGCACGTTGCCGATCTTTCCGGAGAGCCGCTCCAGGTAAGAGATCGGGGTCGGACGGCCCTGAAACTCCCTGCGGATACGGCGCAGTTCGCTGATAAATTTGCTGGATTTACAGATGGTGAAATAGGCTTCAGTGATCTCTTCCATCGCCTGTTTGAGTTCTTCGGTGATGTACACGCCGCCGTATTTTCCGAAATAGCCGTTTTCATCCGGATAATTTTTAAAATAGGTGTCAAAATCAACGCCGTTATAAATCATAGTTCGTTCCTCCAAGACCGTTACAGGATGTATATGTTCTTATTTTAACATTATTTTGCAAAAGACGAAAGGTTTTTTTCTCATTTTCTTTTGAATGACTTTTCCCTTGTGTCAAATCCCGCCGGCGTGGTACAATAAACCCATCCATCAGCGGCGGTGTGATTACAGCCGTTTTTTAAGGGAGGTACCGTCATGTTTTCTCTTCGGCAAGCAAACGAAAGCGACCGTTTGTTCTGGCAGTCGCTTGTTCCGCACATTTCCGAAAAGCGGTTTGAACAGCTTCTGAAAACCGGACAGAGCTACACCCTGTTTGACGATGAAACACCCGTCGGAGTGCTGGAAGGGTCTTTTTTGTGGGATAACCTTCCCTTTCTCAGCCTGCTGTTCATCCGGGAAGAGCACCGGGGAAAAGGGTTCGGAAAGCTTGCCATACAGCACTGGGAATCGGCTTTGAAGAGGCAGGGCTTTCAAATGGCGCTGACCTCCACCCAGTCGGACGAATCCGCCCAGCACTTCTACCGCAAACTTGGGTACAAAGACTGCGGCTGTCTTGTCATAAACGAAGGCCCTTTGGCTCAGCCGGCGGAACTGTTCCTTTCAAAGGTGCTTTGACCCGCTTTTCGGTCACATCAGCGGATTACCGGCTGCGAAGCTTTCAAAACTACAAAAGACCGGCTCGGAGCGGCGTTTCATCTGCCGTTCCGGGCCGGTCTTTTGTTTGATTCAGTTTTCTGTCTGATCCGGTTTCACTTCGCTTTTCTGCACTCCATTGGACGCTTTAAGCAGGTCGCGGATCTCGGCGAGAAGCTCGGTCTCGCTGGGCGCCTTCGGCTTGGCGGCCTCTTCTTCCTCTTTCTTGCGGCGGGCGCGGGTCATCAGCCGCAAAAACAAAAAGATGGACACAGCGATGATGAGAAAATCCACCACATTCTGGATGAAATTCCCATACAGGATGGCGGACTCCTCCTGCACGGTCACCCCATTTTCCACCACAGCCGGGCTGAGCACCCATTTGAGGGTTTTAAAATCCGCGCCGGAGGTGATAAAGCCGAAGATCGGCATGATCAGGTCGTTAACGACCGACGTGACGATTTTTCCGAACGCGCCGCCGATGATGACGCCGACTGCCATATCCAGCACGTTTCCTTTAAATGCGAATTTTTTAAAGTCTCCCCAAAGGCCTTTCGCCTTTTTGGCCTGTGCTTCCATTTTACTCATATTCTAACCCTCGATTCCATATACGCGTTTTACGTCCTGCAAACCTTCCGCGATCTCTTCTTCCGAAAAGCCGCACTGCTTTAAATAAACAGGGTCGAGTTCTGCCAATGTACGGTAAAATTCGAACGCGGCGGAAAGGTACTCCATCTTAGGTTCCTCTTCCATCGCCTCAAACAGCTCGTTTTCCGCTTGGTTGATCTTGCCTTCCCCCACCAGCTTGCGCAGACGGTAAGCAAAATAGTTTTCCGAAAGGTATTCAAACTCCACGGTTTCTTCCTGCTGTTCCAGATCCCTGCCCAGCAGTGTTTTGGCTAAAAACCGGGAGATCAGCTCGACCTCTCTCATAATAAAATCCTGCTGGAACATTTTTCATCCTCCCGACCATAGAATACCGCATCCGTCAAAAAAGCGCAAGTAGAACCATTTTCCACCCCTTTTACAACTCTCATAAAAAATTACTAAACATCACACGATTTTACAAGATTCCGTTTTACCCTTTGTTGTATGATGATTCCAGTGGTTAAAACCGGTGCCATAAATCAAATAAACAAAGCGAGTGATCTTTTATGAATATGACCCAGTGGCTGCAAGACGTCAAAGCAGCTCCCGTGAAAAAACCCATGCCGGTCCTTTCCTTCCCATGTATCCAGCTGCTCGGCATTGACGTGCAGCAGCTCATTTCCAGCAGCGACTACCAGGCAAAAGGCATGAAAGCTGTTGCCGACCGTACCGACGCCGCCGCTTCGGTGAGTATGATGGACCTTTCCCTTGAGGCGGAAGCATTCGGTTCCACCATCCGCGTCTCACCGGACGAGGTGCCTGCCGTCATCGGCCACATTGTAGAAAATCAAGAACAGGCGGACGCTCTCAAGGTGCCGGAAGTCGGCGCGGGACGCACAGCCATTTATGTGGAAGCCATCAAAAAAGCCTGCGGGCTCATCACCGACCGGCCGGTCTTCGCCGGGGTCATCGGTCCGTTTTCTTTGGCAGGCCGTCTGCTGGACGTTTCGGAAGCGATGATCTACTGCTACGACGACCCGGACATGGTTCACACCGTTTTGACCAAAGCGACCGATTTCCTCATCAAATACATCCGGGCTTATAAAGAGGTCGGAGCAAACGGCGTAGTTGTCGCCGAACCGCTCGCCGGACTGCTTTCTCCCGCCCTCAACGACGAATTTTCCGTTCCTTACATGAAGCGGATCGTGGACGAATTGCAGGACGATGATTTCTTGATCATCTACCACAACTGCGGCGGCGGGACCATTCGCATGATCGACGGCATCCTCTCCATCGGGGCAGGCGCTTACCACTTCGGCAACGCCATCGACATGACCGAAATGATAAAACACATCCCGGATGACACCGTTGTCATGGGCAACATCGACCCGGCGGGAGAATTCCGCAACGGAACGCCGGAATCCATCCGCAAAGCGACTATGGACCTGCTCGCCGCCTGCGGAGAACACAAAAACTTCGTCATCTCCTCCGGCTGCGACATTCCTCCGCTCTCCAGCTGGGATAACATTGACGCATTCTTTGCCGCCGCAAAAGAGTACTATCATCAATAATCCACAGGCATTTACGCAAGAGAAAGCCGCCGGGCAAGCTTCCGGCGGCTTGTTTTTTGGTCGAACCACACAATTTTCCCGCCGATTTTCGTGCGTTGTGAAGAAAGCGCAGAATCGGCTTGTTTTTTAAAAAATGCGACAGTATAATAAAGTCGAAAAGCCCTTTTACAAAACCAAACAAACCAATCAACACAGGAGGTTTTTCCCATGATACAAAGACTCAACTGGTCGGTCGGCCCTTGCTCTCAAAAAGGCGCTGTGCCGGACGAATTCGTCCCTGCTGCTGTACCCGGCGCGGTACAACTCGACTGGGCAAAAGCAAAAGGATTGCCGGAATATACATATGACCTGAATTTTAAAGAATACCGCTGGATGGAAGACTCCTACTGGCTTTACCGGGCGCCGTTTAAAAACATCACCTGCGCTTCCAACGAAAAAGCGTTTTTTGTCTGCGGCGGCATCGACTATGAATTTGACATCCGCGTGGACGGAACGCTCATCCTGCATCAGGAGGGCATGTTCCGCCCGGTGGAATTTGAAGTGACTGAGTATGCCGGGACCGACGCTGTTCTGGAGGTGCTCGTCTACCCCGCGCCGAAGAATCCGGGCGCTTACCCGGATACCCGCGACGAAGCTCAGCAGTGCTGCAAACCAGCCGTCAGCTATGGGTGGGACTGGCACCCGCGCTTAATCCCGCTCGGCATTTGGGAGGATACTTTCATTGAGACCCGTGCCGAAAGCTATTTGAAAAAGGCAGAGGCCACCTACCGGCTGGCGGAAGACTATTCCAGCGTAGATGTGACCCTATCCGCACAGCGCACCGGCGACGGTCCGGTGGAATGGCGGTTCTTCGCGCCGGACAACACCGTTTTGTTCTCCGGCGAAGGGGATGTTATAACCTTTACATTGGAAAATCCGGAACTCTGGTGGTGCAACGGCTGTGGTGATCCGATCCTTTACCGGTACGAAGCTGTGTTGATGGACGAACGGGGCGAAAGCATCAAACGGACCGGCCGGGTCGGCTTCCGCACAGTAGAACTCGTGATGAACGAGGGCGCCTGGGACGAGCCGCAGGGCTTCCCGCGCACCCGCAGTACGCCGCCTATCCAGATTCGCTTAAACGGCGTGAACGTCTTTGCCAAAGGCTCCAACTGGGTCAACCCGGAAATTTTCCCCGGTATGGTCACCCGCGCGACCTATCTGCCGCAGGTACGTCTGGCAAAAGAGGCGAACATGAACCTGTTCCGCTGCTGGGGCGGTGCGTTCATTGACAAAAACTCCTTCTTTGAGCTGTGCGATGAGTACGGCATCATGGTCTGGCAGGAGTTCCCGCTCGCCTGCAACAACTATTACAATTCCGACCATTATCTTGCGGTGCTGGAAAGCGAAGCGACCGCCCTCATCGAGCGGCTCAAGGGCTTTACCAGCCTGGTGCTCTGGTGCGGCGGCAATGAGCTGTTCAACGTCTGGTCCGGCATGACCGACCAGCACTTCGCACTGCGCCTTCTCAACAAGCTCTGCTACGAGATGGACCGTGAGCGCCCGTTCATTGCCACTTCTCCGCTGTTCGGAATGGCGCACGGCTGCTATATCTTCAAATTCCGCACGGGCGAAGAGGTGTATGAAGCCATGAACCGCTCCCACTACACCGCTTACACCGAGTTCGGTGTTCCGTCCATCGCCAACAAAGATTGTCTGCTCGCCGCGCTGCCGGAAGAAAAACTGTTCCCGCTGGTGCAGACCGAATCGACCACCGCGCACCACGCCTTTGACGCATGGCTCCCCGGCGACACCTGGAGCGGCATCGATATGCTCCGCTTCTACTGGGGCGAACCCAAATCGCTGGAGGATATGATTGAGAAAAGCCAGTGGACCCAGTGCGAGGGGTACAAATGCATCTTCGAAGAGGCTCGCCGCCAGAAGCCGTACTGCTCCATGGCGCTCAACTGGTGCTTCAACGAGCCGTGGCCGACTGTTGCCAACAACTCGCTGCTCAACTACCCCTGCTCGCCGAAGCCTTCCTACTACGCGGTGAAGGATTCCCTCCGCCCGTTGCTTGCCAGCGCCCGGCTCAAGAAATTTTCCTACAACGCAGGCGAGACCTTTGACGCGGAACTCTACCTGCTCAACGACAGTATGCAGCCGGTACAACCGGGCAATGTGAAGATATCCATCCGCATTGGGGATACGGTCATCCCGCTGCTCAGCTGGGATTACGCCGGTGAAGCCGCCAATAAAAATATCCTCGGGCCGGTCGTCCGCTGTGTCCTGCCGGATGTAAAAGAGGCGGATACCCTCATCCTCACGCTGGATGCAGGCGAGTACTCTTCGGAATACAAGCTGGTCTACTATCCGAAACCGGAAGAAAAAGAAGGGTTAAAGACCCTGAACGTTTAATTGCATCAAAAACCGACTGTGGAATTTTTCCACAGCCGGTTTTTTCATCCCGCAAACTCGCGTAGCATTCAGCCGCACGGACAGCGTTCCGGACGCACTTTCCATGTGCCTTTTTGGGGTCAGATATAAGCACGATGAGCTTCCCGTACCCAGCACACGGTTTTGGTACACCCTCCTGTGGCCATTGTTTTGCCCTGTATTTCCCGGTAAGTTGAAAATCCGTTTCCCGGCCAAGGCCCTCCCTCTGCAAACAGCGAAAAAACAGGCGGTACGCTCTTTGCATACCGCCTGTTTTAAATCATTACTGGATGTTGAGCATCAGCTTTGCCGCTTTGTAAATGTCGCCACAGCCCAGCGTGATGACAAGGTCACCCGGTTCGGCGTTTTGAAGGACATAGTCCCGGATCTCCTCAAAGGTGTTGAACCAGACGCTGCCCGGAATCTTTTCACACAGGTCGCGGGAATAGATGTTGTAGGTGTTCTTTTCTCTGGAGCCCATGATTTCAGAAAGGACCACCCGGTCGGCGATTTGGAGCACCTCGACAAAATCGTCAAACAGCAGTTTGGTGCGGGAGTAGGTAAACGGCTGGAACACCGCCCATACCTTTTTGAAATCCAGCTTTTTCGCCGCTTCCAGAGTGACCCGCAGTTCCGCCGGATGATGGGCGTAATCGTCCATGATGGTCACACCGCCGACTTCGCCCAGCAGTTCGAACCGCCGGCCGGCGCCGCCGAATTCAGCAAGAGGCGCTGCGAGCTCTTCCGGTTTTACCCCGTCAAGCAGCGCTGCCGCGCAGGCGGCTACCGCATTGAGCACATTGTGCGCGCCCGGCACTTTCAGGGTGATGTCCGCCAGCTTCTGCCCGTGGTACATCAGTTCAAACGACTGTTTGGTGCCGCCCAGCAGCTGAATGTTGCGGGGGCAATAATCGTTTGTTTCCGCATTGCCGAAGGTGATGAGCTGTTTTGACGGGTCAAGCCCTTCCACCGCGCGCATGGTGTTTGCATCGTCCCCATTGGCAATCACCGCACGGCTGGCCATCCCGGCAAAGGTGTGAAACGAACGGATGATATTATCCAGGTTTTTAAAATAGTCCAGATGGTCTTCATCCACATTGAGGATGACCGCCACATCCGGGTGCAGTTTGAGGAAATGGTCGCAGAACTCGCAGGATTCACACACCAGCGTCTGCGAGCTTCCTACCCTGCCGTAACCGCCGATCCGTTTGAGCTTACCTCCAATGACCGCGGACGGGTCCTTTCCGGCGTCCATCAAAATCTGGGTAAGCATGGCGGTGGTGGTGGTTTTCCCGTGGGTCCCGCAGATGCAGACCGCATCTTCAAACCGCCCGGTCACAAGGCCGAGCAGGTCACTGCGCTCCAAAAGAGGCACACCGCTTGCCCTTGCTGCAATCAGCTCGGGGTTGTCGTCCATAATCGCCGCCGTGTAAACAATCAGGTCCGCGCCCTCAATGTTTTCCGCACGCTGGCCCATCATAACTTCAATGCCCAACCCGCGCACCAGCTTGACAATGTCAGACTCGTTGTTGTCTGAACCGGTAATATAATACCCCTGCCCGTGAAGGATCTGCACCAGCGGGAACATACCGGAACCGCCGATCCCGATAAAATGCAGGTGCTTTTTTCCTTCCAATGGATTCGCTTCATGGGTAAGCATAAACAACAATCCTTTCCAGAGACGCCGTGCCATTGGCGGCCATTTAATAAAACGCTTCACATTTATTTTCTTCTTCCTTATTATAGTACATCCCGCTCGTAAAATAAACAAAAACGCGCGAATTTATGCCGAACCAATTAGAATCCGGTATATTTTTCCCGCTAATTCCAACACTAAAGCTAACAAAGGAGGACAGAAGATGAAAATTACAGACATCCGCATTCGAAAACTCATGGAAGAAGGCCGGCTTCGGGCCATTGTGTCCATTACGCTGGACGATTACCTCGCCGTACACGATATTAAAGTTATTCAGGGCCCGGGACGACTGTTTGCCGCCATGCCCAGCCGAAAGGAGGAAAACGGCGTTTACCGGGATATTGTGCACCCCATTTCCAGCGATGGACGGCGCTATTTTGAAGAGGAAATCCTTGCCGCATACGAATCCGCCCTGGCGCAGGAACGCCAAAATCAAACCTCATCCTCTCATTTTGAACAAAACCAATAAAACACTTCCGCTAAACCTTGTGCAGATTACAAAAATTTTACAAATCTTTCAAAATATCTTGATTTTCGTCATCATCCGCACTATAATAAAAATCACAGTTTTCATTCTCCCGTTAATCGGGAGTTTCTTATTTGCCAAAAGCGTCCATGTAATAATGTGGGCGTTTTTATTTTTTTACAAACAGGAGTGTTCGTATGGTCGATACAAACAAAAAAGCCTTCTGAAAATCTGTGTAAACATTCATTTTTTCAGGAGGCAATTATGCGTTTTTATGAGTTTGATTTAAACAACTGGCCGCGGGCCGAAACCTTCCGCCACTTTACCAAGGAAGTTCCCTGTTCTTACAGCATGACCGTTTCACTGGATGTAACCAATCTTTTGTTTCAAACACGAAAAGCGAAAATATCGTTTTTCGCGGCTCTGCTATACGGGATATCGCGTATCGTCAACATCCACCCGGAATTTCGCATGGCGACGAACGATGCGGGAAATCCGGGCTATTTTGAGCGATGCAACCCCAGTTATACCGTCTTTCACCAAAACGGCGAATATTTTTCCAATGCATGGACAGAGTTTTCAGACGACCTTCCAAGGTTTTTAACAAGTTGCCGTGAGGATGTGGAAAACTGCCTTTCCAGCGGACGCTCCAAACCGGACGCGGGAGAAAACATCTTTTTTGTATCCTGCATCCCATGGACGTCCTTTTCAGGGTTTCACCTCAACATTGCTGAATCCGCCTGTTCGTTTCAGCCGATTTTCACCATCGGGAAATACACGGATGATGGGGAACGTGTTCTGCTGCCCCTGGCTGTGCAGGTACATCACGCCGCCTGTGACGGATTTCATGTTTCACGCTTTGTCAACGAACTGCAGGAGTGGGCAAACGGATTTGTTTTCGGCGTCTGACCATGTGCCGTTAGTGTTTCCGCGCATCTGTAACATTGCCGCAGATGGTGTACCGCTGCGTTAAAAGCCCATTCCCCAGCCATTCTTCTATAACACGCCAAAACACCCTTTTGTTCCTAAAATACGGAACAAAAGGGTGTTTTATTCATATATTCGGTCAAAAACGGTTTAAACCCTACTCACCTTTGCGATTTGCCCACGGCACCTCTACCGCGCGTCCTTCCTTCAGGCTCTGCGGCAGGTCGAGGATTCGCTGATTTTCCGAACCGCGGAATTTCAAAAGCAGGCTTTTCTGCGCCTCGATAAACCGTCCGTCCACCAAAACGTCCGCTTGTTCAAGCAGCGCTTTCACATCCGGTTCGGCCTTAGCCTTCTCACAGAGCTGTTCAAAGGTAAAACCGGAATACACCATGACATCCCGCCCTTTTTCGTGCAGCTCTTTTGCCAATTCGGCGAGCGGCCCCGGCTGACAGAAAGGCTCTCCGCCGGAGAAGGTCGCCCCTTTGAGAAGCGGGTTTTTTAAGATTTCTTCCAGAATGCGGGAGGTATCCACCAACTTTCCACCCTCAAACGGATGGGTCTCCGGGTTATGGCAGCCCGGGCAATGGTGCGGACACCCTTGCGTGAACACGACAAAGCGGATTCCGGGGCCGTCCACGACCGATTCGCGGATGACTCCGGCAATGCGAAGTTCCGGCACGTTAGATCATCTCCACATCCGATGTGTCGCCCGGTTTAAAGTGTTTCACACGGTCGTGCTCCTCGGCGCGTTTCGCGTCGTTAAAGCGGTCGAGTGTACCGACCAGATAGCCGGTGATGCGGCGGATGCGCTCAAAGCCCACTCCTTCGCCGATTCCTTTTGTCTGCATGGTTTGCTCAGTCATTTTATAACAGTCCTTTCTTTTTCAGCCGGCCTTCCGGTCGTGTTGTTTTTCTTGTTTATTCCGCCCCGTAAAACTGCGGGATATTGGGGTACTTCTTTCTCAGCTCCGCCAGCTTCTCCGGGCTGATGGCTTCGCCTTCCCGGCGGCCGCAGCGCGGGCAAACATCACCGATGATGCCGGTATAGCCGCAGACCGGGTCACGGTCGACCGGATGGTTGATGGAACCGTATCCGATGCCCGACTCCTTCATGCAGCGGACGATCGCTTCAAACGCTTCCAGATTATCGCACGGGTCACCATCCATTTCCACATAGCTGATGTGCCCGCCGTTGGTCAGTTCATGGTACGGCGCTTCCTTGCGGATCTTGTCAAACGCGCTGATCTCATAATACACCGGCACATGGAAACTGTTGGTGTAGTAATCCCGGTCGGTCACACCCGGAATACTGCCGTACAGCTTGCGGTCCATCCGGACAAAACGCCCGGAAAGGCCTTCCGCCGGCGTGCCGATCAGGGAGAAGTTAAGCCCTGTGCGTTTGGTTTCCTCGTCCATCCGTTTGCGCATATAGCCGATGATTTCAAGGCCCAGGTTCTGTGCGGTCTGGCTTTCGCCGTGGTGCTCGCCGATGAGCGCCTTCAGGCACTCCGCAAGCCCGATGAAACCAACAGTCAGCGTCCCGTGCTTGAGCACTTCGCCCACTTCGTCATCAGGGCCGAGCTTGTCCGAATCGATCCAGATCCCCTGCCCCATCAAAAACGGGTAGTTTTTCACCAATTTTTTCGACTGGATACGGAACCGCGCGAGCAGCTGATCAACGACCAAGTCCATCTTGCGGTCGAGCTCCTCAAAGAAGAAGTCCACGTCGCCTTTGGACTTGATGGCGATGCGCGGCAGGTTGATGGAGGTAAAGCTCAGGTTTCCACGCCCGTAAACGATCTCCCGCTCCGGATCGTAGTGGTTGGCGATTACACGAGTGCGGCAGCCCATGTAAGCGATCTCGGTCTCCGGACGGCCTTCTTTGTAATACTGCGCATTAAACGGCGCATCCAGGAAAGAGAAATTCGGGAACAACCGCTTTGCCGAAACCCGGCAAGCCAGTTTGAACAGGTCGTAGTTGGGTTCACCCGGATTGTAGTTGACCCCTTCCTTCACCTTAAAGATATGGATGGGGAAAATGGGGGTCTCTCCGTTGCCGAGCCCGGCTTCGGTCGCCAGCATGACCGCCTCGGTCACCATGCGGCCTTCCGGAGTAGTATCGGTTCCATAGTTAATGGAAGAAAACGGAATCTGCGCACCGGCACGGGAATGCATGGTGTTCAGGTTGTGCACCAGCGCCTCCATTGCCTGATAGGTGGCCCGTTTGGTCTCCTTATAGGTCGTTTCACCCACAAATTTCTGCATTTTCGCAACCAGCTCAGCCGGGAAGTACTTCTGCAGTTCTTCGGCTTCCTTTTCCAGCACGCCATTTTGGTCTTCCAGTGCGGGAAGCGCGCCGATGGTCTCATACAGCTCGCTTACCAAAGCGTCCGGATCCTCACAATCGGTGAGAAGGGAAAGCGCTTTGGAAAGATTTCTACGGTAGAGTTTGGCGTAGGTCTTCGCAACGCCCGGCGCCATGCCGTAATCGAAGTTCGGGATGCTCTGACCGCCGTGCTGGTCGTTCTGATTGGACTGGATGGCGATGCAGGCAAGCGCCGAATAACTGGCGATATCGTTCGGCTCCCGCAAAAAACCGTGGCCGGTAGAGAAACCGCCTTCAAACAGCTTTTTAATATCGATCTGGCAGCAGGTAGTCGTCAAGGTGAGAAAATCCAGGTCATGGATGTGGATATCCCCTTCATTGTGCGCTTTGGCATGCTTGGGGTCAAGGATGAACATGTTGTAAAACTGCTTTGCACCCTCTGAACCGAACTTGAGCATGGTGCCCATTGCCGTATCGCCGTTGATGTTGGCGTTTTCACGTTTGAGGTCGTTTTCGCTGGAATCTTTAAAAGTGAGGTCCTCATATACCTTCATCAGCCGTGTATTCATCTCACGCACTTTGGTGCGCTCACTGCGGTAGAGGATGAAGGCCTTCGCCGTCTGCGCATGGCCCTCTTCAATGAGGCAGCGCTCCACTGCGTCCTGAATCTGCTCAACGGTGGGTTCGGTGATCCCCAGCTCGTTTTCAATGTAATCGCAGACCGCGCTGGCAATATGCTCTGCCATGGCGTGGTCTTTTCCGCCGATCGCCTGCGCCGCCTTGTACACGGCGACAGTGATCTTATCCATATCAAAAGGGACTTTTCGCCCGTCCCGCTTGATAATTCCCGTTATCATTCTATATTGCCTCCACATCACTACATATTGTGCTTAATTCACGCGTCTAATACATTATAATGTAGCTCAAAAACGAAGTCAAGGCAAATGAAACGGTTTTTCCGAAAAAGTTATACAAAGAATGCCGCAATATTTTGAGGGTTTCTTCCATTGATTTTCTTTTGCCGGTATGCTAAAGTACGCTTGAAGGCGGTTTTGGTTTCTTTTTTGCATCCGCTTTCTTTTTTCGCCCCGCATTCAGAAAAACGAAAAAGTTTTACTTTCATTTTTCGGGGCTATTTTTTCTGTTTTACAGCCAGTATTATTTCAATAAATAATAAAGGATGAACCACCATGAAATTCAAACAGACTTTAATGCGGCACGACCTTATCCGCACACTGATCGAACTCAAAGGCAACCCCAAGATCAGCCTGTTAACCGAACCGCTTTGGAACATTCCTTACAACCTGTTCACCCCATATGCCACCCTTTACATGTACGCTCTCGGCGTTGGCGACACACAAATCGGTTTTCTTTTGTCGGTCGGCATGTGCTTCCAAATCGTCACCGCTCTTCTGGGCGGTATTATCACCGACAAGCTCGGCCGTCGGGTGACAACAATTATATTTGATACCTTCGCGTGGTCTATCCCCTGCCTTATCTGGGCGTTTGCCCAAAATTTCTGGTGGTTTCTGGCCGCTGCCATCTGCAACAGCATGTACCAAATCACCAACGTTTCCTGGACCTGCCTGTTCGTGGAAGACTGTGACCCGAAAAAAATGGTCAACGCCTTTACCTGGATTCAGGTCACCGGTCTGATCGCCGTTTTCTTCGCTCCTTTAGCAACCCTGCTGGTCGACTGGTTTACCATGGTCACCGCTGTTCGGTTCATTTACTTTTTCTCCTTCGTTTCCATGACGGCAAAATTCGTTATTCTCTTTATCCGCGGGACTGAAACCGAGCAAGGACGCAAACGAATGGCGGAAACAAAAGACGAGAGTCTTTTTCACCTGTTTGTGGGGTATAAAGATGTTTTCTTAAAAATGCTCCATTCCCCGGCAATGATGTTTGTTGTGGTCTTTATGGTGCTGAACAACATTTACACGATGGTCACCACCAACTTTTTCAGCCTCTACATCACCCAAAACCTGGGCGTTGCGGAACAGCTTGTCGCCATTTTCCCCATGGTGCGCGCGGCAGTCATGCTGGTCTTCATTTTGCTGGCACAGAATTTCTTCAACCGAATGAAATACCGTGTTGTTATGACGGCGGGTCTGATTCTCTACATCATCAGTCATGCTGTGTTGCTTCTGGCCCCTCCGCAGGAGCTGCTGCTCATCTGGGTCTACACCTTTGTGGAAGCGTTTGCATTTGCACTGGTCAACCCCAGAAAAGATTCCATTTCCGCCCTTTTTATCGACAAAGAGGAGCGTTCCCGTGCTTACGGGCTTCTGTTTGTCATTATCATTGCCTTTTCCACCCCGTTCGGCTGGCTGGTTGGCTTCCTTTCCTCCCTCAACCGGACACTGCCTTTCCTGCTCAATATTGTGGTGTTCGGCGTATGTATCGTACTGGTATTGTGCTCATCCACCCTGCGCCGGCACGATGAAGAAGGGCTTGGCATGGAAACAGACTGATTGCACCGCTAAACTGTATCGCCGGTTTCTCTCTGCAACGAAGAGAAACCGGCGATTTTTCGTATTCGGATAAAAACACAGCCTTTAAATACAATCCGCTTTTATTTGGTGCCAGAGTTTATATTGGCGCAAATATTCGGGAAGCCTAACAAAAGCGGCACAATGCCTTTGCAAATCTGTCAAAATAAATGCCCCGAAACCGTTTGATTTTGGCAGAAAATAAGAAATCTGTTCGTGCGGATTGCAAGAGCAGGCAGAATGCGGTAAACTGAAACAGTTGCAAAGCCAACCGAATAGACCATATAAAAGAGAGGGTTCGCCGTTATGGCAGAAAGTTTTTTAGAAGTTACACAACAGGTTTTTATCTTGTTTTTACTTGCCGCCGTTGGGTTTATCTGCGGCAAATTTAAAATACTCACCCATCAGGCGGTAAAAGGGTTTACTGATTTTGTGCTCACCTTTGTCATCCCGTGCGTGATCATTCAGTCATTTCAGCGCCCGTTTGACCCCGCCATGCTGACAAGCCTTGGCATTGCGGCGCTCGCAGCGCTGGGCGTGCACCTTTTGGGCATTCTGATTGCCCACCTCGTTTTCCGCGACAAGAACCTCGCGCGCCGCAGAGTGCTGCGGTTTTCGGTTGTCTTCTCAAACGCGGCTTACATGTCACTGCCGCTGCAGCAGGCTTTGCTTGGGGAAGACGGCGTCTTTTACGGCGCGGCTTACATTGCCGTGTTCAATCTGCTTTTGTGGAGTTACGGCCTTGTTTCCATGAGCGGCGACCGGGAATCCATCTCTCCCAGGAAATTACTGCTCAACCCCGGCGTCATTGGGCTGGTGGTCGGGCTGGCGCTCTTCCTGCTTTCCTTTACCCTGCCGGAAGTCATCTCCGCGCCGGTTTCGCACCTCGCGTCACTCAACACCCCGCTTCCCATGGTGATCGTAGGCTTCTATCTGGCGGACGCGCATATTTTAACGGCGCTCAAAGACCTGCGCGCCTGGCTGTGCATCCTGCTGCGGCTGATCGTTGTGCCTTTGCTCACACTAGGCGGGCTGTTACTCTGCGGCATTCGGGATGTACCGATGGTTTCCTGTGTTGTGGCCGCCAGCGCGCCGGTCGCGGCAGCGTCTACCATGTTTGCCACCAAATTTGACCAGGATATTGAACTTTCCGTCAACCTTGTTTCGATTTCCACCTTGTTTTCCATTGTTACCATGCCGCTGATCGTCAGCGTCGCGCAGATGCTTGCATAATAGGTCTATCAAAACAAAAGCCGGCAGGAATTTCTGCCGGCTTTTTCTGTTCTTCTATAACAATCTTTGAGCGGAACCATTTGATACTGTTCTTCCCGGCTGTTTGCCGCCGTCAGGCAAAACCCTTTTCAAACAATGCACTCTGTATCCTCAAAAAGCGATCAAAACACTTTATCGCCTCGCACAAATAAAAGGGCTGTCTTAAAAGACAGCCTTCTTTACAATAGTTATTTTAGCCGCACGGGACTCAACCGATCCCATTGAGCGCGGAGCGGTCGGAAAGGCTCAGCCAGGTAATCTTGGGATTGGCTGCAAAGTAGGTCTGTTCTCCTGAGCTTCCCATCAAGAACGGCTGAATCACCCCTGGTTCGGTCACAAGCGCGCCGTTTTGTATGGTGATGTGGCAGGTACGGACTTCACCCGTCCCGAGGGAAAACTGGTAATCATGCAAACCGCTGCCGTCCCCGGCAACAATGACCGTTGTTGAAATAACGTTTCCGCTGAGCGGTTTGAGCACATAGGTGCCTCCCTGGTTTTCACAGGTATACGCGCAGAAGTTATGAACATAAAACGGACCATCTGGCTCGCGATTCCCAACAAGCAGTTCTTTTATTCCGTCGCCGTTCAAATCATATACCACATACTCGTCTCTGCCGCTTTCCGGACCATCCAGAACACCGGCGTACAGTTCGCCGATGGTAACACCGCCCTGGGTATTCGCATCTTCTGACGAGCCGCCCCCGCTTTGGGAAGTCTCACTCGACTGCTCGGGCTGTGATGCGTCACCTGTGCCGCTTGTTACGGGAGTATCATCGCCCTGATTCGATTCGGAACCGATATCCTTAATCTGGACGATACGGTACGCGCCGTTGTCATCCGGTTCCAGCACCGCGAGCTTGGAAAGGGTGTACCGCTGTTCATAGCCAATATGCCGATAGATGTAGTAGATGTTCAGCCGACCGCCCTCGGTATATTCTGTTTTTCGTATCTCCACTGTTGCGGTGTAGTTCAGGGTAGCCGGGAAGAAGGTGACCTTATCCCCGCTCACGGAAACCATCTCCGCGTATTCCCCGCCCTCTTCAAAGCGGTAATCGGTGAACACGGAAAACAGGCGGTTGATGTCCTGAGCGGAGTACTGTGTTTCCCCCTGCTCGTTATAGCCATAGTTCTCTATCATTCCATTGTCTTGAGCGGCCTGACACATTATATTCATGATTTTGGTGTAGTCAATGAGGTCAAAACCGTCCTCCGGTATTTCCTCCGGGCCGTAAGCCAGAACGAATTCCAGTTCCTGTCTGGTCAGCTGACCTTCAAGCAGCTGCGGGTAATCCTCATCGGTGAGTTCCCGCACGACCGACGATGTCTGCGACTCTCCCTGGGTCTGGCTCTGGCTCTGTCCTGCGGTTTCCGCAGCCGAGTGGGATGCCAATTGGACTCCGCCGTAAATGCCGCCGCCCAAAACGCACACGCTCGCGACAACCGCGACTATTTTCCCAGCTGCCGTATGAAGGAAACCGCTTGCTGCAGCCTGTTTCACACCACTTGCCACGGCCTGCTGTACACCGGAAGATGCCGCAGCTCCATTGTTCCCCGCAAACTGAGAACCAGCATGCTCTGCCGATTCGACAAACGAATCATTCGCAGACCATTCTGCCTGCTGCGCGCCGGAAGACGCCGCAGACCCGTTGTTCGCCGCAGAATTCGAAAATACGCGTTCAGCCACCTCGCGGCCCGCTTCTGCAAACGAGCCATCCGCAGACAACTGAGACAACTGGGTGCGCAGCAGGTAAAGCAGAAGGGGCAGCGGAGCCATACCAAACAGCTTGTAGCCTTTTTTCTGCAGTTCTTCCACTTTTTTCTTCAGGTTCTTTCTGCCGTAATTGAGCCGGGATTTCACCGTGTTTTCCGAACGGTCCAGCGCTGCTGCGATCTCACGGATGGATGCTCCCTCAATATGAAACAACAGGATGCACATTCTCTGTTCTTCAGGAAGCGAACCAATGAGTTCCCGAACAAGTTCCTGAATCTCCTGCTTGGTATATGCCATTTCCGGCTGATTGTTTATGTTCTCGTCCTCAATTTGGTATTCATACGATTCTTCCTCATCATTTGCCGCAAGATCGGAAAACAGCATGGGTTCTTTTTTCAGCAGTCTGTTTTTCGCTGTATTGGCGACAATTCTGCCAAACCATCCTGAAAACGCTTCCGGCTGACTCAGTTGGTCCAACCTGGAAAACGCCCTGACGTAAGAGTCCTGCAGCACGTCTTTTGCCGCCTCTTCGTCCTTCATATACTGAAGAGCGAGATAATACTTGCTTTGGTAAGTCGCTTCGTACAAGAACTGGAATCCCGCTTCTTTTCCCTCTCGTGCCAGTTCAACCGCTTGTTTGTAATCCATTTCATTCACCTTTTTATTCTTTTTTTAACTACATAATAAATGTCCTGCTTGGTCGTTCTATCTCCCTGAAAATTTCTCATGTCCCGTTTTATCAGGCAGATGACCCATTGAATAAAATCCATCTTTTTCAGTTTTTCTCACCTCTTTTCTGTTACTGAGACAAACTGAAAGGCCAAAAGGTTTTATTCACGAAAAATTCCGCCGGCATTGCCGGAAGAACCGATCATCCGGGGCAAGTTGTTTTATCACGCTCCAACACACGGCTCATCGAAAAGGAACCGTTACATCAAACGGTTTCATTATACCATGAACCACAGGCATTGCAACGCTCACCGTTCATATGAACCAAAAAAGTCCCATGCCGCTTATTTCCCCGGTTCGCGGCGCTTTCGGGTGTTTTGTCCGCATAAAGCACCCTTACAGCGGATGCCGCCTCTTTCAAAAGCGCGGACATGTTCATTGAAAACCCTTTTTCGCGCTGTTTTGTCTGCTTCCATATTTTTAGCAGGCAAAACAAGCGTTTGATTTACAGGCCTTTTCGGCTTAAACGGTTGGGTTTCAGCATCATTTTTCCCCCTACCGCACACGCGGTCAAAACCAGACAGGAAATAACGCAAAGAGAAATTTTCTTCTTTCTGGATGTTTTCATAACAGCTCGCTCCTTTTTTCACAAATATCAACAATTCAGCCGAACAGCTTTTCCGTACTGTTCCTGCATTACCGTGACAATTCAGAAAGCAAAAAAGTTTTACCCTGCGAAAAAATTTTTTAAACGAGCCAAATTTTTTTCATCACCATGTCTGCGTCCTAACCAAAAGCAGGTGATAAAGACAAGCAGTTTCTGCACAACAGAAAGCGGTACAGCCTCAAAACTGCTGTACCGCTGTCAACTTTTCACACCGCAAACGCGGATATTTTGCCGTTTACTCCTTTTCGGTCACGGCAATGTGCAGCTCTTCCAGCTGCGCGTTGTCCACCGGGGAGGGGCATTCGGTCATGAGCTCCGACATATTCTGTACCTTCGGGAACGCGACCACATCGCGGATGCTCTTTCCGCCCAGCATAATCATAACAAGGCGGTCGAGCCCGAGGCCCATGCCGCCGTGCGGCGGAGCGCCGTATTTGAACGCGTCGGTCAGGAAGCCGAATTTGGTCTGCGCTTCCTCATCCGAAAGACCAAGTGCGGAGAACATCTTTTTCTGAAGCACCGGGTCGGTGATACGAATGGAGCCGGAAGACATCTCGACCCCATTGAGCACCAGGTCGTAAGCCTTTGCACGCACACTGCCCTTGTCGGTATCCAGAAGCGGGATATCCTCATCCATCGGGGAGGTAAAGGGGTGATGCATCGCCACATAGGTCTGAAGGTCCTCATCCCACTCAAAGAACGGGAACTGGGTGATCCACAGGAAGTTGTACTTCCCTTCCGGAATCAGTTCGAGTTTTCTGGCCACCTCGCCGCGGAGCGCGCCAAGAGTGGGCAGAACCACGCTGTTTTTCGCGTCCGCCACAATGAGGAGCAAATCGCCCGTCGCTGCGCCCGTGCGCTCGACAATGGCCTGCATCTCTTCTTCTTTCATAAATTTACCGAACGAGGACTGGATGCCGTCCGGGTTGCATTTCGCCCAGGCAAGGCCTTTTGCGCCAATGCCCTTGACAAATTCGGTCAGCTTGTCCAGCTCCTTGCGGGAGTAAGCCGCCGCGCCCTGCGGCACGCAGATGGCGCGTACGCTTCCGCTCTCACACGCGGAACGGAACACTGAAAATTCGCACTCTTTGACCAGATCGGTCAGGTCTTTGATCTCTAAGCCAAAGCGGGTATCCGGTTTATCCGAACCAAAACGATCCATCGCTTCACGGTAGGTCATCCGCGGGATCGGCGAAGCGATCTCAACCCCGAGTACCCGTTTGAACAGGGTGCGGATGAAGGCCTCGCCCATCTGCATAACGTCCTCCACATCAACAAAGGACATTTCCATATCGATCTGGGTAAACTCCGGCTGACGGTCGGCACGCTGGTCCTCGTCACGGAAGCAGCGGGCAAACTGCACATAACGGTCAAAACCGGAGACCATCAAAAGCTGTTTGTAAATCTGCGGGGACTGGGGCAGCGCGTAAAAACTGCCGGCGTGTACACGGGAAGGCACCAGAAAGTCACGCGCGCCTTCCGGGGTGGATTTGATGAGAATCGGGGTCTCGATCTCGATAAAGCCCTGCTCATCGAAAAAGTCGCGTGCGACTTTAGCGATCTTATGCCGCATGAGGATGTTTTTCTGCAGGTCCGGGCGGCGCAGGTCCAGATACCGGTATTTTAACCGAAGCTCTTCTTTTACGTTGGAATTTTCCACGATCTCGAACGGCGGGGTCTGCGCCCGGCCGAGGATCTTTAAGTCGGTTACCAGAATCTCGATCTCGCCGGTCGCCAGTTCGGTATTGACGCTTTCACGCCGTGCGACCGTACCGGTTGCCATCAGCACAAATTCCGAACGCACTTCACCCGCCTTTTCAAATACGGCGCGGTCGGTACGGTCGTTGAACGCGAGCTGCACCATGCCGGTGCGGTCACGCAGGTCGATAAAAATCAGATTTCCGAGGTCACGCTGTTTCTGCGCAAAGCCACAAACAGTTACGGTCTGCCCCTCCTCTTTCGCGGTAAGCACCCCGCAGTAATGGGTGCGTCTTGTTTCGTTCATGCGGTCTGTCATGCCTGTATTTCCTCCTGTTCGGACTCGATTGCCTGCAAAATATCATCCACACCCAAATCGTAAAGGGTATCTGCAAGCTTGTCGAACGCTACTTCCACCGTTTCGCCGGTCTCCATGTTTTTCACCCGGGCAGAACCGTTTTTCAGTTCGTCTTCGCCCAGGACCATCGACATTCTCGCCCCAATCTTATCGGCGTACTTCATCTGTGCCTTCAGGCTGCGGTCCATGGTGTCACATTCCACATAAAAGCCTTCCTGCCGCAGGCTGTTTGTCAGTTCGCCCGCCTTGCGTCCGGCTTCTTCGCCGATATTCGCGATATACAGTTCACACCGGCGCTCCTCTGGGAAGTCGATCTTCTGCGCTTCCAGCACCAGAAGCAGCCGCTCCAGCCCCATGCCAAAGCCAAGGCCCGGGGTCTTCGGTCCGCCGAGCTGCTCGATGAGCCCATCATACCGGCCGCCGCCGCAAACAGTGCTTTGCGCACCCAGGTCGTTTGAAACAAACTCAAACACCGTTTTGGTGTAATAATCAAGCCCGCGGACGATTTTCGGATTGACCGCATACCCGATGCCCATTCCGGTCAGCCGCTGTTTCAGTTCTTCAAAGTGATTTTTGCAGTCATCACACAAATAATCCAGCATGACCGGAGCGTCCGCCGCGATCTTGGAGCAGACCGGGCTCTTGCAGTCGAGAATACGCATGGGGTTTTTCTCAAGCCGGGTCAGGCAGGTCTCGCAAAGCTCCTCACGGTAGCCTTCAAAATAAGCCTTCAGAGCGGCATGGTATTTCGCGCGGCATTCCGGGCAGCCGATGGAGTTGATCTGCAGTTCCAGCCCGCGGATGCCCAGTGTGCGGAAGATCTCATCCGCCACAGCGATGATCTGCGCGTCCGCCGCAGGAGACGCGGAGCCGATCATCTCCACGCCGAACTGGTGAAATTCACGAAGCCGTCCCGCCTGCGGTTTTTCGTACCGGAAGCAGGAGGTGATGTAACTCAATTTCAGCGGAAGCGCCTCGTTGAGAAGCCCGCGTTCCAGAACAGCCCGCATGGTGCCCGTCGTTCCTTCCGGACGAAGGGTGATGGAACGTTCGGTTCCGTTTACGGTAAAGGTGTACATTTCCTTCTGAACCACGTCGGTGGTGTCGCCGACCGAACGGGTGAACAGTTCGGTGTGCTCAAAGGTCGGGAAACGGATCTGCTTAAATCCGTACAGTGACGAAACTTCGGTCACTAAATCTTCCAAAAAACGCCATTTGTAACTCTGCGACGGCAGAATATCCTGCGTGCCGCGCGGTGCGCGGTAGAGTATAGCCATAAAAACATCCTTCCTCAAACGGGCGCTTGCCCGGTCATTTCAAATAAAACGGAACCGCTGTTCCGCCGGGCTGTGTCTTAACAGCTCCTGTATCTTTACTATTATACCATGTCTGTAAAGCCTTTCCAGCCCCTAAACCCGTTGTTTGTCAAAATTTTGTATGCCGCGCAGAAAATCCTGGCATTTGCCGTGAAATATGCCGGATTTTCGTGGAGATGACCTCCGGCTGGCTACCTTTTGCATAGTATAATCACCATCAAAAAAGCTCCCCAGTAAAAACCGAGGAGCTTTGCTGCAACGTTTCATTACCGCCGGTACAGTCTTTACCGGTTCGGGTTGACGATATTTCTCCAATCCAGGTCGCCGCGTTCCAGACCGTGGATGAGGACCTCCGCGGTAGCGATATTGGTCGCAACCGGGATGTTGTGCACATCACACAGACGAAGCATATTCATTTCGTTGATCTCATGGGTCTTAGATGTCATCGGATCACGGAAAAACAGAAGAAGGTCAATTTCATTGCATGCGATACGGGAAGCGATCTGCTGATCGCCGCCGTGGCTTCCACTTAAAAAGCGCTGTATTTCAAGCCCGGTTGCCTCGGAAACAAGCTTTCCGGTCGTTCCGGTCGCGCAGAGATTGTGTCTGCTCAAAATCCCACAGTAGGCTATACAGAATTGTACCATCAGCTCTTTTTTGGAATCATGTGCAATAATTGCTATGTTCATTTCTTACTCCTCCTTACTGTATGAGCAGTTCAACGTAATCCCCCATCAAGCGGGATACAATGTTTGCAAATACTTTTTCTGAAAGGCTGCTTTTTTTGGATTTTTCTCTTTCCCCATCAAACACAGACAACCGTTCATCATACGGAACAACACCGATGAGCTGCGCTCCGGCCATGTCGATCACTGTGTCCAAATCGGAAATCTCATTGAGTTTGATCTTTTTGTGATGTACTTTATTGATGATCAGCCGAACATTCCGCGCACCCTGTTCTTCCAGCATACCGGTAAGCCGTCCCGCGTCACGCGCACTGATATAATCAGGAGTCGCGACGACCAGAACAACATCCGCCACCTGCGGCGCGATCAACAATGATACGCCGATTCCCGCTGGAGCATCAATGATGACCGTGTCAAAGTACCGTGCAAGCGCCTTGCAAAGAGAAACCACCGCATCGTAATCGATGCGGGAAGAAATGCCGGATGGTGCAACGATCAGGGAAAGTTTGCCATCTTTGGTAACAGGAATAATCCCATCGCTCAACCGGCATTCTCCCCGCAGGATATTTCCGAGGTCATAGACCGCTTCATCCTCAACACCAAACATCAGGTCCAAGCCGCGCAAGCCAACATCAAGCTCCACAACAATGGTTCGTTTCCCCTCTGCGGCAAACGCAAAACCAAGAGCGGACGCCACTGTGGACTTACCGACCCCGCCTTTTCCAGATGTGATGAGATAAATATTTGACATATCGAAAACCCCTGTACTATTCTATTCTAATCGTATTAGGTGGATTTGTCAAAAGTTTTTGCAAAAAAAGCTCAGCTTTTCGTTTAAATTCTTCGATTTTTAACGCTTTTCAGAAAAAACCGGCAGCGCTGTAATCCATGCCGCCGGCTTTTTCATCATTTTACTCTTCCGGCTGAGAAGCAACACTTTCAGACGATTCTGCGCTTTCCGAAGAAACGTCACTGCCCGCAATACCGGCCTGCCGCGCTTTCATGTTGTTGTACGCTTCGATTACCATCGGCAGAATATCCGCAGAATATTCGCCTTCTTCCAACACAACGGCAAACGCGATCTCAGGTTCCTCCAAAGCAGGATAAAACCCAATTGTCGTAGAACTGGTGGTTGTTGCCGTGAGCTGCGGGGTACCTGTTTTAATGGCCACACCACCAGCGATATTCACCAGCGATGCCCTTTGATTTGCCGCAGCGCGCATGCCCTCCTGCACCAGATCGAATACTTCATCGTGACCGGACAGATCGGACAATACCTCCGGCTGAGTCTCATAAATGGTCTCGGTCAAATCGTAATTATCCACTGATTTGACCAGATGCGCCGCGTAACGAGTCCCTTTATTTGCAATGGTGGATGCCTGAATCGCCATCTGCAGCGGGGTGATCTTGGTTTCACCCTGCCCGATCGCTGCCTGCCAGACATCGCCCATGTACCAGGTTCCGCCCAAACTTTTTACCAGTTCCGGATTTGCCACACGGCCGTCCTCGTTGTAGATTTCCAAGCCGGTATCCACCCCAAGGCCCAAATAATGGGCGTACTGGTTGATCTTGTCAATGCCGAGCCGGCGGCCGACGTCGTAGAAGAAGATATTACAAGACTTTTGAAGCGCTTGCACTACCGCGATGTTTCCATGGTGGCCGGTACATTTCGGTTTCCATACACTGTCGTAATTGTATTGGCCATTGCAGTAAACCGTGCTGTATTCATCGATCACGCCTTCCATCAGCGCACCGGTCGCCGTCACGGTCTTGAACGTGGAACCCGGGCGATAGATCTCGCGCAGGGTGCGGTCCTTGGTGGGGGCGCTCCCGTCGGTCAGCGAATAGTTGGGATAATTGGCAAGCGCCAGCACATCGCCGGTCTTGACATCCAGCACGACCAGCGCGCCTGCGGTGACATTGCTGTCTCTTATACACATCTCCGAGCCCACGAGACCGGAGCCTAT
>USBI01000022.1 GCA_900552945.1 uncultured Oscillospiraceae bacterium | reverse complement strand
CGGTCTCGTGGGCTCGGAGATGTGTATAAGAGACAGATTCCAAAAATAAAATTTTTCAGTTAACTTATGCTGAGTACGTTTCTTTTGCGCCGGTTTATTGCTTTTTTTAAAAAAGCGTGCTATGATTAAGAAAACAGTATTTAATCTGGGATCACAGCAGACAACGGAGGAATTTTTCATGAATTATGTTTTATTTATGCCGGATGAAATGCGCGCGGAAAGTGTTGGGTGTTATGGCCATCCTTTTGTGGAAACACCAAATTTGGACCGTCTTGCGGAAGAAGGAACTTTGTTCGAACAATGTCACGTTCAAAACCCGGTTTGTTCTCCTTGCCGCTGTTCGTTTGTGACCGGGCAATACCCGCATACGACCGGGCACCGCACTCTGTGGAATCTGGTCAAACCCTACGAACACAATCTCTTTCGTTATATGAAAGAGGCGGGATATGATGTATGGGTCTATGGAAAAAACGACATGTTTGCGCAGGAGAGCATTCCTCTTTCCGCAGATGAGTTTGTGGAAAAGCAGGCGGAGCATCCGCCAAAAGAAAAACCGCAGAGCGCGACAGGAAACATTGATGATTTCCTTCTTGAACCGATGAAATGCGGAGAAGACGGCGTAAAAGATTACGCGAATACGATGGCGGGTATTGAGAAGATTAAAAATTGGAAGCCGGGGGATAAGCCTTTTGTGTTGTTTCTGCCGCTTCTTTATCCGCATTGTCCGTATACCGCTCCGGAAGCGTATTATGATAAATATTTGAATCAGGAAATCGAACTGCGCCCTCATGGAGAGGGAAAACCGGAGTTTCACCATCTTATTCGGGAGTATCGCAGCTTAAACGATGAAGACGCGCTCAAAAAAGTGCAGGCCGTTTATCTTTCTATGATTACTTATAGCGACATGCTGCTCGGCCGTCTGATGGACGCGCTGGAAACTTCTCCCGCGGGAGAAGATACCTTGTTGATTGCTACTTCTGATCATGGCGATTATGCCGGTGATTATGGCCTTGTGGAAAAATGGCCGAACGGTTTTGAGGATGTTTTGACTCGTGTGCCGTTGATTGTCCGTGGTCCGAATGTGGCAAAAGGGCACCGGGTGAAAAATCAGGTTGAACTGCTCGATCTGTTGCCGACATTCTTAGAGTCTGCCGGCATTGAACCACAGCATACCTTTTTCGGGCATTCCCTCTGGCCGCAGCTCAAGGGCGGAGAAGGCGATCCGGAACGTGCGGTTTATTCAGACGGCGGTTATGATTTGCATGAACCTCATTGTTTTGAAGGCTGGGGCGATCGTGATGCTGACCTGATGTTCCCGGGCGGAGTTTATTACCACAAAGCATTGCAGCAGCAGGAACATCCGCTTTCTGTCTGCCGTACCACCATGCTGCGCACCCTGCGGTATAAACTCATCTACCGTACTGACGGTGAGCACGAGCTCTATGACCTGGAAAAAGACCCGAAAGAGCTTTGCAACGTGTACGGTCAGGAAGAGTATGCCGCTGTTTCGCTGAAGCTCGAACGGGATATGCTTCGCTGGTATGCGGCTACATCTGATACAGTCCCTATGACGAGCGATTCGCGTGAGTAATTCTTAAAATCGGAGTACAGCATGGAAGAGTGGATCATGGCGTTAAGTGCCTGGTTTTGTGCCTTTTTGATGTGTGTCATCGGCGTATGGGCATATCACCGGAAAACGCCAATGCATTTCTGGAGCGGGACAACAGTGCCTTCCAGTGAAATCACCAATATTTCGGCATACAACCGTGCCAACGCGTTTATGTGGTGGACCTATGCCGTCTTTTGGCTTATGGACGGTGTGCTTGCGTTTTTTGACGTCTTTTTGTCCGCGGTCGTAATGGGCGTGATAGCGGTTGGTGGTATCCCGGTTTTAGTAGGGGTTTATTCTTTTATTTACCATCGTTATCGTACTCATTGATTTGCTTGTGTTTGTTAGATTGTTAAAAGAGTGAAAAATAAGCATGGTAAAAGGCTCATGGAACATATTCCATGAGCCTTTTTTTTACTTGACAAGGAATGAATATTGTATATAATAAATATATACAATATAGAAATGATGGTGGGACATGAATATCAGTATCAGCAATTCGGCCGGCCAACCGATCTATGACCAGATCGTGACCCAAATCAAATCAAAAATCATAAGCGGCGAATTAAGGGAAGGGGACGCCCTGCCCTCTATGCGGCTGCTTGCAAAAGAACTGCGCATCAGCGTTATTACCACAAAGCGCGCGTATGAAGAACTGGAACGGGAAGGGTTTATTGTATCCCTTACCGGAAAAGGCAGTTTTGTCGCGGAAAAGAATGTGGAGTTTATTCGGGAAGAGCAGCTACGCAAGGTGGAAGAGCACCTGAACCAGGCGGTTGAACTTTCCCGCACCTGCGGCATAACGCTAGAAGAGCTTTGCCAAACGCTTACGGTGCTGTATAAGGGAGAATGATTTATGTATGCTTTGCAGCTTGAACAGGTCAGCAAACAGTATGACGGCTTTTTGCTGGATTCGGTGAGCTTTGCTCTGCCGGGTGGATGTATTATGGGCTTCATCGGCGAAAACGGCGCCGGAAAAAGCACAACGATTAAGTTGATTTTAGACCTCATCCATGCTGACAGCGGCAGTGTTTCGGTTTTGGGACAGAATATCTCATCTGCACCGGTTTCTTTGAAAGAGGACATTGGTGTGGTGCTGGATGAATCCTGCTTTCCCGAACTGCTCACGGTAAAAAATGTACGAACCATTTTAAAACACACCTACCGGAATTGGGACGATGCCCGCTTTACGGAATTGACAGCGCGTTTTGCTCTTCCAATGGGGAAGAAAATCAAGGAGCTTTCGAAAGGAATGAAAGTGAAACTTTCGATTGCCGCGGCGCTGTCGCACCATGCAAAGCTTCTCATTATGGACGAACCGGCCAGCGGGCTGGATCCCATTGTCCGTGATGAGCTGCTCGATCTGTTCCTCGAGTTTATTCAGGATGAGGAGCACTCCGTTTTCCTTTCGTCCCATATCATCAGCGATTTGGAAAAGATTTGCGATTATATCACCCTCATCCATAAGGGAAAGATTCTTTTGTGCGAAGAAAAAGACCGTCTGTTGCAGGATTACGGAATTTTGCGTTGTTCGCAGAGCGAGCTTGCGCAGCTGCCGGGTTCTGCTGTGTGCGGTGTGCGGAATCATCAGTTCGGCACCGAAGCACTGGTGCAGCGGCATAAGATCCCGCGTGAGTATCCAGTCGATCCGGCAAGTATTGAAGAAATTATGGTGTTTTTGACGAAGGAGAAGGTCAAATGAAAGGGCTTTTGGTGAAAGATTTGCTGATGATGCGTCAGCATATTTTCCTTACACTTGTTATTATTTTGGTTTATGCGTTTGTTGCTGTTACCGCAAACGGTATGGCAGAGGTGTTCTCGTTTATTACCATCTTTTTGGGTATCTTTTTTCCGGTCAATACACTGGCTTATGATGATAAGGCTCATTGGGACCGGTTGGCGCTCAGTATGCCGGTTTCTCGAACCACGGTGATTTTGAGTAAATATCTGTTATCTCTTGGTTTTATGGTGGTGCTCAGCACTGTAAGCCTGTTTTTTATCTGGGCCATTCAAAAAGGCGCGGTGACTACAGAAGACTTTTTGGGTGTTGCAGGTGTTTTGGCTTTGGGGATCACATTGGTGTCCATCATGCTGCCGCTGATGTTCAAATTTGGCGTGGAAAAAGCACGTGTTATCATTTTTCTAGTTGCCATACTGCCGGTGCTGGCTTCCATGCTGATTTCAAAGTTTGATGTTTCGGTGGAATGGTCTGTTTTAAGCGACATCAAAACGGCATCGCTGTGTATTGGCGTTGCTGTGATCTTTCTTTTGGCGGTTTCGTTTCTTTGTTCGCTTTCCATCTACCGCCGTAAAGAATTTTAGCGTTTGGATTATATAAAAAAGGAAGGCCAGAGCTGAGAAAAGCTCTGGCCGTTCGTTATTTTTTCATTACTCTTGTTCCGGCACTTCCAATGGCGTGAGGTGGGAAAGATCTTTTCCGTAAAAAGGAATATACCCAGCGCCCATGTAGCCGGTTTGAAACAGAATGTAATACTCTGTTGGATTTCCGTCAATTTCGCACTCAATTCGCAGACCACGCAATGGCGGAGGGTCTGAACTGAGACGGATTCCGTCATATAACCATAAATCAAATTCCAACTGCTGCGCAGCTTCAAAGGTGTGGATGTAGCCTACCGCTTCCGGCCCTATACCGTTTGCCTCATGAGCAATGCCGTATACATCGGAAATACCGTAGTCCTTTATGATTATTTTTCCATCCGGCGGTTTTGTAAACCGAATTGTCAGATGGGAGGGCGTTTCCTGTTCGAAAGAATACCCGTCATATAAAACCGGAAGAGATTGGAAGTTGTTCATTAAATCCGCAAACCAGGTTTTATTTCGGTCGGTCTCAGTTTCTTCCGCATCTGTGCGCAGGACAGCATCGTAGGGGAGTTTTCGAACATCTGCGGAGTTGTTGCTGTAAATTTGGGCGGTCACCTCTATTTTCGGTATATCCGGGTCAAGATGGCCCTCGTAATATTCCACAAGTCGGGAGAGCGGGACTGTTGGATACGGTTCCGGCTCAAGCAAACTGCTTTCATTTTCTGTTCCGGGACCAGAAGAGGGATTGTTTGTCTCGCTGAATTGCCAAATGAAAGAATTTACCTGTATAACATAGATGGAAAGACCAAGCGCCGCAACAAGGAGCACACCGAGCAGCGCCGCTTTTATCTTTGCGTGCTTCATATGATTCCCCTCCGGTCAAGAAAGGCTGTTTATTCAAGCAAGTACCCAATACGATACAGGTGTAGCTACATTATAGTATGGACAATTTGTCCATTTATGAGAAACTAAAGGACCTGATCCCCATTTGGAATAGACGAGACCTTCTACAAAACAAATGCCAGAATGTCTTCCTAAAGTGTCACTGCCGTAATAAATTTTTGCACTCTCCTGAAATCCAGATATCTTTCGATAGCTTCCATCATTCATATATTTATTAGCCTCTTCATCAGGCATCCAATACGGGTTATCTCGAGATTGTGAGTACCATGCATAAGAATGGCAGTTGAAATTTTCATCAGCGGGCCCAATAATGTTTGCTGTTGGATAACCATTTTTAACATATTCAATCCAATATTGTTGTGAAGCTACAGGTGTTGATGCTCCTTTTGCCAGCACATTAACAGGTGTGTTCTTCGGCGTATAGACAACAGCATAGGTTATATAAGCCTCAATGTTCTCATTTGCTGCTTGGTAAAACATATATGCTTCTGTTTCACCGTAAATATCTGGTTGGGTGAGGCGTTCTTCTATGGTCTTATCTACCATTTCAAGAACTTCTTCAGTTTCCTGTTCGGAAAACTGATTCATGAATTCTGGCTGGGCGAGAAGCACATCCAAAAACATGCCGTTCATCACAGCTTCGCCATCTACTGAGTGTGATCGTTGAACTGGTGTGGATTCCAACCGCTCTGCAAGTTTTTGTGCACTGTCTTTACGATTGAGTAGTTCACTAAGGCCGTTGAAATATTTGGATACTGACTCAAAGCCAGCTGAGTAGGTATCATAACATAGCATATCAATCAGATATGGATAGTGTAAAACCGCATTGATTAGCTGTTCCGTCGTCATTTGGTTGAGAAGATAGTCCGGTATCTGTGCCCTTTGTATGTTTATGGAGTGGTCTTCATATAGTGACCAGTCAGTCGCTTTCATTAAAGCAATGTAATGTTCGTCCGGGGAAACCTTGGCAGTTTCCGCTGAAGCCCAAAGACAAGTGCAACCAAATATCAGTGTCAGCGTTAATAGTACTGATGTTATTTTTTTTTGAATATTTTTTCATCATTTTCTCTCCTTAAGTCACATCAAGGTTTAATGTAGTTGGAAGAGTATTGGCGAAGAATTTTTGTTGCACTGGTATCTCCCTCTTTCAAATATTTTACATACATATATTACAATGAATATATAAAAAATTCAACACAATAATCATAAATTATGCATTAATACTAAACAAATTTCGCTTCTCCCAAAATCCTATTCGGTGAATCTTGCGCTGTTCATCAAACGAAAAAATGCTTTTGATGGAAATACCGTTGAGAACGAGAGGAAAAGGCATGTATTTGGGTTGGCTGTAACCCTTTTGCGTTGACGCCAAAACAGTAGCGCCGTGTGTTGGTTTTGCTGTGATTATTCTTCTGCCAGTCTCATTTCTTTGCTCGCTTTCCATCTACCGCCGCAAAGAATTTTAGCGTTTGGATTATATAAAATAAAAAAAGGAAGCCTGTCAAAGGCTTCCTTTTTGTTTGCTTTTATTCTCT
Source organism: uncultured Oscillospiraceae bacterium (assembly GCA_900552945.1). Classification (GTDB taxonomy): domain Bacteria; phylum Bacillota; class Clostridia; order Oscillospirales; family Ruminococcaceae; genus Metaruminococcus_A; species Metaruminococcus_A gallistercoris. The sequence goes on along the minus strand of USBI01000022.1, from coordinate 20,420 downwards.
TATTTTAAGAGAGATGTGCCGTCCATCTCAGCCGGTTTTTCCAGTCCGAGAATCTCCAGCATGGTCGGAGCAAGATCGGCGAGCTTACCGCCGTCTTTGAGCTCTTTTCCATCCAGACCAACGCCAATGAGCGGGACCGGGTTGGTTGTGTGCGCTGTGAACGGGGAACCGTCCGCTTCGTACATCTGGTCAGCGTTGCCGTGGTCGGCAGTAATCAGCGCCGCACCGCCCTGCGCGAGGATAGCGTCCACGGTTTTGCCAATGCAGGTATCGACCGCTTCTACAGCGGCGACAGCCGCGTCAAAAATACCGGTGTGACCAACCATATCGCAGTTCGCGTAGTTGAGGATGATGACGTCGTATTTTCCGGAATTGATACGGGAAACCACTTCGTCACAAACTTCGTAGGCGCTCATCTCCGGTTTCAAGTCGTAGGTCGCGACTTTCGGGGAGGGGATCAACGCACGGTCTTCGCCCTCGAAGGTGGTTTCTACACCGCCGTTGAAGAAGAAGGTAACATGTGCGTATTTTTCGGTTTCCGCAATGCGGAGCTGGGTCAAACCGTTTTTGCTGATGTATTCACCAAAGGTATTGGTCAGCTTTTGCGGTTTGAAAGCAACTTCAACGTTTGGCATCGTCGCGTCATACTGTGTCATGCAGACAAAGTAGAGCGGGAAGAAGCCTTTTTTGCGTTCAAAGCCGTTGAAATCCGGGTCAACAAAAGTGCGGGTAATCTCTCTCGCACGGTCCGGACGGAAGTTGAAGAAGATGACGCTGTCGTTTGCGCTGACAGTCGCGCCTTCTGCGCAGACGGTCGGGACAACGAATTCATCGGTCACATCCGCGGCGTAAGACTGTTCCATGGTGTCTACCGGGTCGGCATTCTTGTTGCCTTCGCCGTAAACCATGGCAGCATACGCTTTTTCAACACGCTCCCAGCGGTTGTCACGGTCCATCGCATAGTAACGGCCCATGATGCTCGCAATTTTTCCAACGCCGATTTCGTTGAGTTTCGCCTGAAGTTCAGCGATAAAGTCTTTGCCGGAGGTCGGCGGAACGTCACGACCATCCATAAAGCAGTGAACGTAAACCTTTTCTAGTCCGGCTTTTTTGGCAAGCTCGACCAGCGCAAACAAATGGCTGTTGTGGCTGTGTACGCCGCCGTCAGACATCAAGCCCATCAAATGCAGGGCAGAACCGTTCTTTTTGCAGTTTTCCACTGCGGCAGTAAATGCTTCGTTCTGGAAGAAGTCGCCATCCTGAATGGATTTGGTAATGCGGGTCAGTTCCTGGTAAACGATACGGCCTGCACCGATATTGGTGTGACCAACTTCGGAGTTGCCCATCTGTCCGTCCGGAAGGCCGACATCCATGCCGGATGCGCCGATCAGGGTGTGCGGGCATTCTGCCAGCAGTTTGTCCAGATTCGGGGTTTTGGCTGCGGCGATCGCGTTGCCGTAATCCGACGGATTATAGCCAAAACCGTCCATGATAATAAGCGCTAATGGTTTTTTCATGCTAATACCTCGCCTTCCTTATTTGGAAGCTGCTTTTACGATGATGCTGAAATCTTCCGCTTTCAGGGAAGCGCCGCCGATGAGGCCGCCGTCAACATCCGGCTGAGCCAGCAGTTCTGCAGCGTTTTTCGCGTTCATGGAGCCGCCGTACTGAACGGTCAGAGCGTCTGCAGCGTCTTTTCCATACAGGGAAGCAACGGTTGCGCGGATGATTGCGTTTACTTCGTTTGCCTGTTCAGCGGTAGCGGTTTTGCCGGTGCCGATTGCCCATACCGGCTCATAAGCGACGATGACGTTTTTGAGCATTTCAGCAGAAACACCGTTGAGCGCAATCTTGGTCTGCATGGCAACGAGTTCCGCGGTAATGCCGTGTTCGCGGTCTTCCAGCATCTCACCAACACAAAGGATAACCTTTAAACCAGCATTCAAAGCAGCGAGGGTGCGTTTGTTTACGGTTACATCGGTCTCACCGAAGTACTGACGGCGTTCGCTGTGGCCAATGATGACATATTCAACGCCCATCTCGGTGAGCATATCAGCAGAAATCTCGCCGGTGAATGCGCCGGATTTTTCAAAGTGGCAGTTTTCCGCGCCGACTTTGATGTTGCTTCCTTTGGTTGCTTCCAGAGCGGTTTCAAGGTTTGTAAACGGTACGCAGACAATGACATCACAGTCCGCGTCAGCAACCAGCGGTTTCATCTCTTCAATGAGAGCTTTCGCTTCTGCACGGTTCTTGTTCATTTTCCAGTTGCCGGCAATTACAGCTTTACGCAGTGCTTTATTCATAGTCGTTTCCTCTTTCTTTTTGATTTGTGGCTTTGTTTTGAAAAGCCGCCGCCCGAAACCGGACGGCAGCTTTTACTTTTCCTACAAACGATTTTTATTTATCCATCAGGCATTCAATACCCGGCAGTTTCTTGCCTTCCATGAATTCCAGGGAAGCGCCGCCGCCGGTGGAAATGTGGCTCATCTTGTCAGCGTAGCCAAGTTTGGTAACCGCTGCAACCGAGTCACCGCCGCCGATAACGGAAATCGCGCCGTTTTCGCTTTCGTCAGCAATTGCCTGCGCAACAGCGCGGGTACCAGCTGCGAAATTCTCCCACTCGGAAACGCCCATCGGTCCGTTCCAAATTACGGTTCCAGCGCCTTTCAGAGTTTTGGAGAAGAGTTCCTGAGTGGTCGGCCCAATGTCAAGACCCATCCAGCCATCCGGAATCGCGTCGGAATAAATCCGCATATAAACAGAATCTTCTTTGTATTCACGCGCAACAATGTTGTCAACCGGAATTAAGAAGTTGACGCCTTTCGCACGAGCTTTCACCATCAGGTCGCGAGCAAGATCCAACTTGTCTTCTTCACAAATGGAAGTACCGGTAGTATTGCCCATAGCGCGCATGAAGGTGTAAGCCATACCGCCGCCGATGATAAGGGTATCAACCTTGTCAATCAGGTTTTCAATAACACCGATCTTATCGGAAACTTTCGCGCCGCCCAGAATCGCAACAAACGGGTGTTTCGGATTCTCGATGGTGTTGCCGATGAAGTCGATCTCTTTCTGCATCAGGTAACCGCAGACAGCCGGCAGGTAATCTGCAACACCAGCAGTAGAAGCATGAGCTCTGTGTGCTGCACCAAATGCGTCGTTTACATAGATCTCAGCGAGAGAAGCAAGCTCTTTTGCGAAAGCAGGATCGTTTTTCTTCTCTTCTTTGTGGTAACGGACGTTTTCGAGAAGCATAACGTCGCCAGCTTTAAGAGCAGCAGCTTTTGCTTTTGCGTCTTCACCGATAACGTCTTTTGCCATAACAACTTCTTTACCAAGCAGCTCGGAAAGGCGTTTTGCAACCGGTGCCAGAGAAAATTCCGGCTCCCAGCCCTCTTTCGGGCGGCCAAGGTGGGAACAGAGAATCAGTTTCGCGCCATGCTCGATCAGGTATTTGATGGTCGGCAGAGCAGCAACAATACGCTTGTCATTGGTAATAACGCCATCTTTGAGCGGGACGTTAAAATCGCAGCGCGCAAGTACGCGTTTGTTCGATACGTCGATATCCTCGATAGACTTTTTGTTTAACGAACTCATGCTATACATCCTTTCATCCTAATGTCTTGTTAAGTTTGTGATAAGCTTAACAATTCACTATTAATCATAGCTTATTTTTCCGTTTTTTTCAAGTATTTTGCGTGAAAAAAACGCCCGTTTCTAAAAAACCTTCGCCTTTTTAAAGGTTTAACATGAAAAATTCATTGTTATTGCGTATTTTAGCGGGTTTTTCGTAAAAAAACGCCCTGCAAATGCAGGGCATTTTTACTATTTCGTTTCTTCGTTGTGCGCGCGGTAGATTACGCCGACCACATTCGGTCCTGCGTTGATTGCCACTACCGGTCCCAAAGGATAAACATATTCTGCTTTCCCGAATTTTTTCTCTGTTTCTTCAATCAATTCGGAAGTCAACTGAGGCTGCATGCCATGAACGACGCAGTATGGCGTTTGCGGAACCTTGTCTTTTGCCATCATTTCAATCAGCCGCGGAATAACAGCCTTTTCACCGCGTACTTTTTCCAGGATGACCGAGTCGCCGTCGCGGAAGGTAATGATGGGTTTCAGACCCAGCAGTTCGCCGACAAAACCGGCCGCCGCTGAAATGCGTCCGGATTTTTTAGCGAATTCCAGCGTGAGCGGTACAAACAGGATTTTGCAGTGATCGATCCAGTCCTGAATGCTGGCTACAACTTCTTTTACAGAAAGGCCGCGCCGGATTTTGCGCGCGGCTTCTACTACCGCCAGACCGTAACCCATGGTGTAGCAGGTGGAATCGATCATGTGAAAATGAATTTTTTCTTTTGCTTCCGGGTGATTGTCGTAAAAATTGTTTACAGCAATTTTCGAGTTGGCATAGGTGCTGGAGCCCTTGGAATTGATCGCAACATAAATTATGTCGGTATATCCTTCCTTGTAAGCTCTTTCGTAAGCGTCTTCAAATTCTATGGGGATGATCTGCGCGTGGGTAGGCACTTTGGTTGCTTTAGTGATGATTTCAAAAAATTCTTCCGCGGTGAAATCCACCCGCTCACGGTATTCCGTCCCGTCAATGGTAATGGGAAATGAGAAAATTTCAATCCCGTATTCTTCCACTAATTCCTGTGGAATGTCGCAGCAGGAATCCGTCATGAGTTTTATTTTTTCAGCCATAAATACCTCCATTATTTCAATCTCACCAGTCGTATTTGGTGAGATTTCCTTCTGTTTTCAGAGTAGGGAACTGCCATTGCCGCAAAACTTCATATGCCGCTACCGCTACGGTGTTGGAAAGGTTTAAGCTGCGTGCTTCCGAAATCATAGGAAGGCGCAGACACCGCTCGGGGTTTTGATAGAGCAGCGCCTCGTCCAGGCCGGCGTCTTCACGCCCGAACACAAGAAAACAGTGCTCATCAAACGTTACATCGGAATAAATATGCTTCCCCTTTGTTGTGAAATAATAGCAGGAAGCGTCTGGATTTTGTGTGAAAAAATCATCCATTCCGTCGTAGTAATGGATATCCAGCAGATGCCAGTAATCCAGTCCTGCGCGTTTTAATTTTTTATCGTCGATGGTAAACCCCAGCGGGCGCACAAGGTGCAGTGAAGCACCGGTTGCCGCGCAGGTACGCGCAATGTTTCCGGTGTTTTGCGGGATTTGGGGTTCGACCAGAACGATGTTGAGTTGCTTCATTTCATTTCATCCTTGCGTTTGATCTTCTTACCATAATTTAACACAAACCGGTGTGATCTGGCAACCCTTTTGCGGCGGAAGGCCATTTAACCGTTTCGTTTACGCCGTCTGGGTTTCTGAAATGGGAGCTCTTTGCAGGTTTCCTGTACCAGCTGTGCTAAAAATTCACGGTCATCCAGTTCAACAACCGGCAGCATGGGGCGCCAGCCGTCATAAGGGGGAAGAGGTTCGGTTTCAGGCATCAGGCGTTGGCCCGCATCTGTGAGCTTTAGGTAAAGCTGATCATCACAGATGACTGCGAAAAATTTTCCGTCACAGTACAGCCCATATTCGCCGAACATTTTCCTGCAATGGATCGTTCCCGCAAGACCGAGCTGTTCCGCGACAAAGGCGGCAAATTGTGCGCTGGTTGCCATAAAGCCCTCCTTCTGTTAAGAACGATTTTCATAGGATGGTGCAAATTTGTAAGTGGGACGGGGCGAAAACATTTTCTCCCAGCTTAAAGAATGATATCCTTGTATATAAAAAACGGTACAGCATACCTGCCATACCGTTTTTCGTAAGGTGAGAATATAAATGCTTATTTTGTGCCGAAAATACGGTCGCCCGCGTCACCAAGGCCGGGTACGATGTAGTAATTTTCGTTGAGCCGCTGGTCCAGTGTACCACAGTAGATCTGAACGTCAGGATGCGCTTTTTCCAAAGCTTCCAGTCCTTCCGGAGCGGCGATGATGCACATGAATTTCAAATTTTTTGCGCCATGCTTTTTGAGTTGAGTGATGGCGTCGATCGCAGACATACCGGTCGCAAGCATTGGATCAAGCACGATTGTATCGCGGTGTTCAATGTCCTCCGGGAGTTTGCAGTAGTACTCGGTAACCTCTACCTGACCTTCTTCTTCGGTCCGGTAAAGACCGATGTGTCCAACTTTAGCCGCCGGGATGAGGTTCAGCATACCGTCAACCATGCCAAGTCCTGCGCGCAGAATCGGAATCAGTGCAATCTTGCTGCCGGAAATAATTTTGGTTTTCGCAATGGCAACAGGGGTTTCAATTTCGATTTCTTTGAGCGGAAGATCCCTCGTTGCTTCATAACACATGAGCATGGCGATTTCGTTCACCAGTTCACGGAATTCTTTTGTACCTGTATTTTTGTCGCGCAGTAAGGAAATTTTGTGCTGGATCAGCGGGTGATGCATAATGATTGGTTTCATAGTGTTTCCTCCTTTATTTTGCTGCCTTGTTCGCTTCGCGTTCTTCCAGTGCGGCGATTTTGGCGATTCGTGTTGCATGACGGCCGCCTTCGAAGCCGGTGCTTAAAAACACGTCTACCAGTTCACACGCTTCGCCTACGCCAAGTACACGTCCGCCCAGGCAAAGGGCATTCGCATCATTGTGCAGCCGGGTGTATTTTGCAGAGAAATAATCAGAACAGGCAGCCGCGCGGATGCCGTTGATCTTGTTGGCCGCCATGGAAATGCCAATGCCGGTCCCGCAGATCAAAATGGCTTTGTCGCACTCGCCGCGAACAACTGCGTCACAGGTGACTTCCGCAATATCTGCATAATCACAGGAATCTGTGCTGTAGGTTCCAAAATCTTTATACGCAAGGTCCTTCTCGTCCAGAAAAGCCTTGATTTGTTCTTTGAGTTCATAACCGCCGTGGTCGCTGCCGATTGCAATCATTTTTCTGCACCTCTTTATTTTGTTTCGGATTCTTTTTTGATCGTTTGTTTTTTCAACAGTTCGCGTTCCGCCTGAGGAAGCCGCAGATAAACCGGCATCAGCTCTGCTGCGGAACAGCATTTTCCTTCGTTTGCAGCTGCTTGGGCGGCAAGACCAACGCTCGATGCACGCTGCAACTTCAGGTGGGGAGAGACTGCCCGAATCTGCGGGTTGCTCTCTCTCAGCTCATTATAGCATAAATCCGCTCCGTCTCCAACCAAAAAAATATTTTCGTCAAACTTTCCCAAATCCACCCCAAGTTCCTTTATGGAAACTGCGCGGTCTTCGGTCAGACGCTGCGGTGTTTGAGAGCCGTTTGACCGGAACAGTGCGTTGTAAACCTGCCCGCAGCGAGCGTCCATCACGCAGCAGATGATTCCGGAAACGGGAGTGAGGTTATATGCGAGCCCTTCCAGCGTAGAGACCGGAATGCAGGGCTTTTTTAACGCCTCGGCCAGCCCTTTGACCGCGGAAACGCCGATCCTTAGCCCGGTGAAGGAACCGGGCCCCACAGAAACGGCAAATGCGTCGATCTCCTGCAGTGTCAGGTGCGCGCAGGAAAGAGCGCTTTGGCACATGGGCATAATGGTCTGTGAGTGGGTTAGCCGATTGTTGACCGTAAACTCGGAAAGAATCCGGTTTTCATTTAAAACGCAGACCCCTGCCGCCTGTGCGGATGTATCAAACGCCAGTATATTCAAAGAAAGGGCCTCCTTTTACCGTGATCTTCCGGGAATTTTCTCCGGCTGGTTCCAGCCGGATGTGAACGGCGTCCTCCGGCAGAGCGGCTTCAATGTTTTCGCTCCATTCCACCGCCAGAATGTTTTCTCCGTCCAGATAATCAAAAAAACCGGTGGTGTACAGATCATCAAGTGTGGTGACACGGTACATGTCAAAGTGGATGAGCGGGGGATTTCCTCCGTACTCGTGCACAAGGGCAAATGTTGGGCTGGAAACCTCGTTCTGCGCGCCGAGCCCTTTTGCCAGCCCGCGGACAAACGCTGTCTTTCCTACTCCCATACCGCCTTCAAAGGCCAGCACGCAACCATGCGGCAGAACGCGGGCGTATTGCTCCGCAAATCGTTCGGTTTCTTCGGTGGAATGGCTGAGATATTCCATGGATTCCTCCTGTACCGGCATCAGGACAAGCCGGTGATTTTGCCGTCTGCGTCAATGTCCATGCCCATCGCGGCAGGAACTTTGGGCAGGCCGGGCATGGTCATGATGTCGCCGGTCAGAGCTACAACGAACCCTGCCCCTGCGCTTAGTTTTACATCTCTTACTGTAATTTCAAAGCCTTCCGGAGCGCCAAGCAGGGAAGGATTGTCGGAAAGAGAATACTGTGTTTTTGCAATGCAGATCGGTAGATTGCCAAATCCAAGCGCTGTAATATCACGGATGGCTTTTTCCGCACCCTTGGTGTAGAGAACGCTGCCTGCATGATAGATTTTGTGCGCAATGGTTTCGATTTTTTCCTGAATTGGGAGTGCTTCATCGTAAAGGACATGGAAGTCAGCCGGCTTTTCGCAGGCTGCCACCACCTTGTTTGCAAGCTCAATGCCGCCGTTTCCGCCGTTGGCGAAGACGTCGGAGAGGGCGAAGTCACAGCCAAGCTGTTCGCAGCAGTCGCTGATAACCTTCAGTTCCGCTTCGGAATCGGTTCCGAAACGGTTGATTGCCACAACCACCGGTACACCATACAACTGCATGTTTTGAATATGTGCTTTGAGGTTGACAATGCCTTTTTCAACAGCTGCTACGTTTTCCGCACCCAGCTCCGTTTTCGCGACGCCGCCGTTGTATTTGAGCGCGCGAACCGTGGCAACAATGACGATACAGCTCGGTTTCAGGCCGGCATAACGGCATTTGATGTCAAGAAACTTTTCCGCGCCCAGATCAGAGCCGAAACCGGCTTCAGTGATGGCGTAATCGCCCAGTTTGAGCGCGAGTTTGGTCGCGCGGACCGAGTTGCAGCCGTGCGCGATGTTGGCGAACGGACCGCCGTGCATAATTGCCGGTGTGTTTTCCAGCGTCTGCACCAGGTTAGGCTGGATGGCGTGTTTGAGCAGCAGTGCCATTGCTCCAACGCAGCCAAGATCTTTCGCGAAAACGGGACGATTGTCATAAGTATAGGCAACCAGAATATTGCCGAGGCGCTTTTTCAGGTCCTCAATATCCTCGGCAAGGCAGAGAATCGCCATGATTTCGCTCGCTACCGTAATCATAAAGGAATCTTCGCGCGGAATACCGTTAACTTTTCCGCCCAGCCCCACGTTGACAAAGCGCAGAGCGCGGTCGTTCATATCCATGCAGCGTTTAAAAAGAATCCGCCGCTGGTCGATTCCCAACTTGTTTCCCTGCTGGAGGTGATTGTCAATGATGGCGCACAGCAGGTTGTTTGCCGCTGTGATGGCGTGCATGTCCCCTGTGAAATGAAGATTGATTTCCTCCATCGGCACGACCTGCGCGTATCCGCCGCCTGCAGCACCGCCTTTGATGCCGAAGACCGGACCGAGCGAAGGCTCACGCAGCGCGATGACCGCTTTCTTTCCGATCTTTTCCATAGCCTGACCCAGACCGACCGTTGTGGTAGTTTTTCCTTCACCAGCCGGCGTGGGGTTGATAGCGGTTACCAGAATGAGTTTCCCGTCTGGGCGCTTCATGGCAGACTTGTAAAATGATTCGGATAATTTTGCGATGTATCGTCCATAAGGCTCAAGTTCGTTTGTGTCTATTCCCAGTTTTTCCGCGATATCGCTGATAGGCAGCATGTTTGCGCCCTGGGCGATCTCAATATCAGACAGCATTTTATTTCCCTCCCAATTTGCTTTTGACCGGTAGAATGGTCACGTTGCGTTTATTATATCATAATCACAGCCGGCTGCCAATCTCCGGCGCGGGCAAAAAGGCGGAAATTCGCGGCGTAACTTGAAATCATCCCTTAAAATGGGTATAATATAGAAATTAAGCTGCTTCAAATCTCCGTGAAACTTTTTATGGAGGAGTTATGAAACAAATTTTATATAGTGTGCTGGACTTTTTGCGGCGGGTGGATAAGGTCCTGTTCGGGCTTTGCATCATCTGCGCCGGCTTCAGTATGCTTTTGCTATATTCGATCTATGCAAACGGGTTTATGACCTCATCCCGAAGTGTCTGGATTCAGCTGGCGGCAACTATAATCGGAATCGCGGCTGCCGTAGTGATGTCTATGGTGGACTATGAACTGATGGCAAAGCTTTGGAAATTTCATCTGCCGTTTACCGTTTTTCTGGTGCTGCTCACTTTTGTATTTGGCATACAAAGGGAAGGCGCGGATGATAAAGCGTGGCTTGATTTGGGAATCACAACCATCCAGCCATCTGAGTTTTTAAAGATTTCGTTTATTGTTACGTTTGCATATCATCTTTCCAAAGTGAAAAATCACTTAAATACACCCAAAACGCTTGGGCTTTTGCTGCTGCATATGGTGGCTGTCTCGGGGCTGATTGTAGTACAGGGTGACTTTGGTTCTGCGTTGATCTTCCTTTTTATCGGTATTTGTATGCTGATCGTCGCGGGGCTTTCCTGGAAGGTGATTTTGGGCGGGGTCATCTCGTTGCCGGTGGTTGGCTTCCTTGTATGGAATTTTATTTTCAGCGATCTCCATCGCCGGCGTGTAATCATTGCGTTTAATCCGGCTCTGGACCCTTCCGGAGATGGTTATCAGCAGATGCGCGGCAGGATCGCTCTCGGTTCCGGGCAGCTGTTTGGGCGCGGCTTGTTTGCAGACAACCTCACCAGTGTGCCGGAAATGCGAAATGACTTTATCTTTTCTTACATTGGTCAGACGCTTGGCTTTGTAGGGTGTATCGTTACAGTGGCGCTCCTAATCGCGATCTGTGTGCGCATTCTGTATGTGTCCCGCTTGTCGCAGGACGCTTTGGGTGAGTATATCTGCGTCGGCGTGTTTGCTGTTGTGTTTTTCCAGTCAGCCATCAACATTGCCATGGTGCTTTGTGTGGCTCCGGTCATCGGTATTACACTGCCGTTTTTCAGCTCGGGTGGTTCCTCCATGCTGACCATGTTTATGACGATTGGGCTGGTGCTCAGTGTTTATCACAAAAATCGCAGGATTGGAATGTTTGATTAAATTTTGCCAACTCGATCAGGAGTTAAGGAGTGTAGTATGAGAGTTATTACAGGTTCCGCCCGCGGGCGGAAATTGAAAACGCTGGAAGGAAACGATGTTCGCCCAACGACTGATCGGGTCAAAGAGGCGATTTTCAGTGTGATTCAGTTTGATGTGCAGGGCGCCAGAGTGCTTGACCTGTTTGCAGGTTCCGGCCAGATGGGGATCGAGGCGCTCAGCCGGGGGGCGAAGCTCGCTGTTTTTGTTGACAGCAGCAAGCAGTCTCTCGAAGTGGTGCGGGATAATTTGAAAACGACTGGCCTTTCTTCCGCTTCCCGGGTGGTAACAATGGATTATCAAAGCTATCTTTCCGGTTGCAAGGAACAGTTTGATATCGCTTTCCTCGACCCGCCTTACGGAAAAGGAATTCTGCAGCAGGCGCTTCCTCTTCTTGTTCCTAAAATGGCGGCCGGCGGCATTGTTTTATGCGAGCACCCCAGAGGAGAGGATATGCCGCAAAAGGTAGTTGATTTTATCCTCAAAAAACAGTATAATTACGGTAAAATCACGGTTTCCGCTTATCGGGCCGGTTCCGGAGATGAAAGGCAGGCGGAAGAATAATCATGCGCATCGCAGTTTGTCCGGGTAGTTTTGACCCGGTGACAAAAGGACATCTGGATATTATTACACGTGCTTCAAAATTGTTTGACCGCGTGGTCGTTCTGGTGAGCACCAACCGCAGCAAAACGCCTGTGTTTTCTTTGGAGGAACGGATTCGGTTTATCCGTTCGGCTACGGCAGAGCTTGTGCTCCAGAATGTTGAGGTTGACGGTTTTGACGGCCTTCTGGCAGATTATATCGCTCGCAGCGGCGCCTGCGCCATTGTAAAAGGCCTTCGTGCGATGACGGATTTTGATTACGAATTTCAGATGGCGCTGATGAATAAAAAGATGGTTGATCAGGCGGAAACGGTTTTTTTAACCACCAACGCAGAACATCTTTATCTTAGTTCCAGCCTTGTCAAACAGATTGCCTATTTTGGCGGGGATATTTCTGATTTTGTACCTGCGTGCATTCATGATGAAGTCAAACAGCGTTTATACAGGAAGGAAGAGAAAGAATGAACATTAGTGAAATTCTGGATACGATCGATGATATGCTGGACAAATCCTGGGGGTTGCCTCTCTCGGGCGGGAAGTGTGTCGTGGATGTAGAGCGTCTGCGTGACCTCATCGGTGATGTGCGCCTCAATCTCCCGGTAGAGATCAAACAGGCCAAAATGATCGTCGCTGACCGCAAACAGATCGTGGAGGATGCGAAACACGAGGCAGAGATCATTATTCAAAAAGCGGAAGAGCGTGCGAAATCAATCGTTGATCACGATGAGCTCGTTAAAAAGGCACAGGTACGTGCCAATGAGATCAATACGCAGGCACAGGTACAGTCCCGTGAGCTCAAACGTGCAACTAATGATTTTGTTGATAAAAGCCTTCAGGAGATCGAAAGCGTTCTTGCCCGCAATATGCAGGATATCAAGTCTGCGCGTATTGCGCTTCGCAAACCCAAACAGTAAGATATAATATGTCAGCTATTAAAAAGCTTCGTGAGTTCACGGAGCTTTTTGTGTTAGTGGAAGGGATAATCTGCTTTGATGAGCGCAGTGCTTGGGTATCGTCTGCTTAGTGTGGACTGTTTTAAAGGAACCGGGATATTATTTGAATGTATTGAAAAAATTATAATGTGTTTTTAACTAAAATCAGAGATTTTATCAGGCTGCCGGATGAATCCGGCGGCTTTTTTTATTTAGATTCGTCCCTTCATTTATAAAGGTTTTATTTTGGTTGATTTGATAGAGTGACAAGACAAAAATCGCACAAATGTTCGCATAATTACCAAAAATTAACGGGCGTTTCTGCACGAAAAAACCAAAAAAGTATTTGCATTTATCTTCCGTATCATATATAATTAGTTTAAAAGTGGTGAATTGTGGTTAAAAGTGGTTTAAAAAACCTGGAAACGGAGGTGTGGGGATGCTGATTGGTGAATATTCACACAATATCGATGCCAAAGGGCGTCTTAATTTCCCCGCAAAGCTTCGTGAGGATTTGGGTGAACGCTTTATCGTAACCAAGGGATTGGACGACTGCCTGTTCGTTTATTCGCTGGAAGAATGGGGTAACCTTGAACGGAAGATCAAGGGACTGCCTATGTCCAAAGCCCGCACCATTCAGCGTTACCTGTTTTCAGGCGCTTGTGAAGTAGAGCCGGATAAGCAGGGGCGTATCCTTATCCCGGCAAATTTGCGTGAGTTTGCTGATTTGAAAAAAGATATCATGGTGATCGGCGCGTCAAACCGCGCTGAGATTTGGAATAAGAGCAGGTGGGAAGCTTCCTGTGATGATTTGAATTCCGACGCGATCGCTCAGGCGATGGATGAACTCGGGTTCTAAGGAGGAACGGCAATGGAATTCAAGCATTACTCGGTCCTTCTGTCTGAATCCATAAAATCGCTTGCGGTTCGACCGGGCGGCGTTTATGTGGATGGTACAGCCGGCGGAGCGGGACATTCCAGCGAGATTGCCAAGCGTTTGACGACCGGAAAGTTATTTGCGTTTGATCAGGACCCGGATGCGGTTCAGGTGGCTTCACAGCGATTGAGCGAGTATCCTTGTGCTGAAGTGGTCCCATCCAATTTCCGCAATATGAAGGAAGAGCTTGCGGCGCGTGGTGTGTTCGGCGTGGATGGTGTTCTGCTGGACCTTGGCGTTTCCTCTTTTCAGCTGGATACTGCTTCCAGAGGGTTTTCCTACCGTTATGATGCGCCGCTGGATATGCGTATGAGCAAAACCGGGCCCAGTGCGGCTGATCTGGTGAATACCTGTCCGGAAGAGGAGCTGACACGTATCTTCCGGGAATATGGAGAAGAAAAATTTGCTTACAGCATTGCAAAACATATTGTGAAAAAAAGGGCTGAAAAGCCGGTCGAGACAACCTTTGAGCTTGCGGAAATTATCAAGGCGTCCATGCCTGCCAAGGCAAAACGCGAGAAAAACCCGTGTAAGCGCACCTTTCAAGCGCTCCGTATTGCGGTGAACAGTGAGTTGGATAGTTTGTCTGAAGGCTTGGATGAAGCTTTTTCGCTTTTGAATCCGGGCGGCCGGTTTGTTATCATCAGTTTTCATTCTTTGGAAGATCGTATGGTCAAACAGAGATTTGCCGCATGGTGCAAAGGATGCACCTGCCCGCCGGAATTCCCGGTTTGTGTCTGCGGGAAAAAGCCGCAGGCAAAATTGGTTGAAAAAAAACCGGTCCTGCCTTCTGCGCAGGAGCTGGAGGAAAACCCCAGAAGCCAAAGCGCAAAGCTGAGGGTAATTGAAAAACTATAAAGGCAATATGATTTCCGCCCCGGCGGTTTGATTACAGGAAAGGACGTGGCCAGTTTGGCAAGAAACAATTTAGCATACGATTTATCCAGGTTTGAATCCGGGGCATCACAGGCAAAAGAACAGGTACAGGCACGTCCTGAAATAAAAAAGGTTGCCAAAACCAAACCGGCGGCGCATATCAGTACGGTAAAAGCGGTCGCGTGTATGCTTCTTGTAGTAGCGGTCGCATCCGCGCTGCTTTATACCAGAGTGCAGCTGACGGAAAGCATTCAGGCTGTTGCAGATGCTACGAAAACTTATGCGGAATTAGAAGCGGAAGGAACCCGCATGAATTTGGAACTCGAAAGCAAAGTTTCACTGAAAAACGCGGAAGAGTATGCAACGCAAACACTCGGTATGACAAAGATGGATGGAAAAAGCGTGGAATATCTTCGCCTTACACAAGATGATAAAATTGAAGTCCCGAACGAAGGCGGAACGGATTTCTGGAGCTCTGTGAAGAACTTTTTTGCGAATCTGTTGTCATAGTGTCGGGCGTGTCATGATATAATACATTGAAGCGTCTAAACGGGTTAGGATGTGAATCTTAACCCCTTTTCGCTATAAACGAGTAGTCCCGGGAGGTAGTTTGATGGCGGCAAAAGGACCAACAAGAAAAATGCGGCGGCGCATTTTTATGATCGTTGTTCCAGTGGTAGCACTTGTATTTGTTGTATTACTGGCGCGTGTTTTTGTGATTTCGGTGGTTGACGGTGATTATTATCAGAAGGAAGCGTCGTCTCAGCAGTTGAGCGATATTACAGTCAATCCAAAGCGCGGCACAATCTACGACCGGAATATGACGATTCTTGCCCAAAGCGCGCAAGTTTGGACGGTTATCATCTCGCCTTTGGATATTGAAGAAGATGACCGCGAGTTGATTGCTCAGGGCCTTTCCGACATTTTGGGACTGGATTATGACACCGTATACCAGAAGACGCTCAAGGAAAACTATTATGAAATCATTGAGAAAAAAATAGAAGAGGATAAGCGGGATGAGATTCGGGAATTTGTTTCGGAAAACGATGTTTCCTGTATTTATCTCGTTGAAGACAGCAAACGTTATTATCCGTACAATGATTTCGCGGCTTCGGTCATTGGGTTTACCGGGTCGGATAATCAGGGCCTTTACGGGATTGAAGCGTATTATGATGAATATCTCAAAGGGGAACCCGGCCGCATTGTAGTGGCGAAGAATGCTGTTGGAACGGAAATGCCGTTCCAGTATGAAAAATATTATGAACCGGAAGACGGTTACAATCTGGTGCTGACGATTGATGAGGTCATCCAGCATTTTCTGGAAAGTGCGTTGGAAGAAGCCATTTCTGTTCATAAAGTAGAAAACCGTGCTGCGGGCATCGTTATGGATGTGAACACCGGTGAGATTCTTGCAATGGCCACCAAGCCTGATTTTGACCTGAATGAACCGTTCGAGATTGCGGATGCAGCAACAGCAACGGAAATTGCGGGACTGACGGGAGACGCAAAAGATCAGGCGATTTCAGACGCCCGTGAACTTCAGTGGAAAAACAAAGCCATCACGGAGTTGTATGAGCCGGGTTCGGTATTTAAAGTTGTGACCGGTTCCGCGGCGCTTGAGGAAAAAACGGTTTCGCTTGATACCACCTTTAACTGCACCGGTTCCATGACTATTCCCGGTTATGAAAAACCAATCCACTGCTGGCGCCTTTCCGGTCATGGCACACAAAATTTTGTTCAGGCGATGACCAACTCCTGCAACCCGGCGTTTGTTGCCATCGGAAGTTCGCTTGGCGCAAATAAGTTCTGCGATTATGTGCAGGCGTTTGGGTTTATGGAAAAAACAGGGATTGATCTGCCGGGCGAGGCAAGCAGTATTGTTTATCAGGCAGAAGATATGGGCCCGGTTGAGCTTGCCAGCTGCTCGTTCGGCCAGTCAAACAAAATTACCCCGCTTCAGATGATTACTGCGACCGCCGCAGTGGTAAACGGCGGTTATGTGGTGCAGCCTCATGTGGTCAAACAGGTTCTTGACCAGAATAATAATGTTGTTGAAACCATTGATACAACGGTAAAACGTCAGGCGATTTCCAATGAAACTTCTGCGATCATGAGAGATGTGCTGGAACAGGTTGTTGAATCAAACGGCGGAAGCAACGCATATATCCGCGGTTACCGCATTGGCGGAAAATCCGGTACAGCGCAGAAACTCGACTCGGATGATACCACTTCTTATATTTCTTCGTTTGTTGGGTTTGCCCCTGCTGATGATCCGCAGATCGCGGTTCTTATTATCGTTGACACCCCGCGTGACGGACAGATTTACGGCAGTGCGGTCGCCGCGCCGGCAGTTTCTGAAGTGCTCAAACAGACCTTGCCGTATATCGGCGTTGAAGCGCAGTACACAGACAGCGAACTTGCTGAACTGGAAATCTCTGTTCCGAATGTGATTGGTTCTGACGCACAAACGGCGGCGAGCAAACTGGCTGCGGAAGGTCTCTCTTATAAGAAGGTCGGAAACGGTGAAACAGTGCTCAAACAGGTGCCTGCGCGCGGCAGTAGTGTATCGCGGGGAAGTACGGTCATACTGTATACAGAGGATGTCGAAGAGCAAACAGCGACCGTTCCGAATCTGATTGGTATGACAGCCACACAGGCAAATACGGCGCTTACTAATCTTGGACTCAATATCAAATTTGACGGAGGTACTCAACAGAGCGGAGCGGTTGTTTCTACCCAGAGCATTGGGGAGGGAACGGTTGTTTCTAAGGGTACGGTTATTTCGGTCACCTGTATGAAAAATGATGAAACCGGCTGATCGGCAGAAAAAGGAAAAACAAATTCCGAAAGGATGTTGTTTATGAAATTATCGTTGTTGCTTGATGAAATTGCACAAACCGCTTTGCCGGACTGCGACGTTACCGACGTCTGTTCCGATACCAGAAAGATTCAGAAAGGCAGTCTTTTTGTCTGCATAAAAGGAGCAAATTTCGATGGACATGAGCATGCGGCGCAGGCTCTGGAACAGGGAGCGTGCGCAGTTGTGTGTGACCATCCGCTCGGCACCGGGAAAGAGATCGTTGTTCCTAACACCCGCCTTGCATATGCGAAATTATGCGCCGCTTTCTGCGGAAATCCAGAACGAAACATGCGGTTCGTGGGTGTAACTGGTACCAACGGAAAAACAACAACCACCAATCTTATTAAAAGCATTTTGACCCGCGCGGGGCATAAAGTCGGTCTTGTGGGCACCATACAAAATGAGATCGGAGACGAGGTGGTTACCGCCCACCGCACAACGCCGGATGCGTATGAGCTTTACCATCTTTTCCGCCGAATGGCGGACGCCGGTTGTGACACGGTAGTCATGGAGGTATCCTCTCACGCGCTGGATCAATACCGTTTGGGAGAACTGCCGTTTGATGTAGGCGTTTTTACCAATCTGACACAGGATCATCTGGATTACCATAAAACCATGGAAGCCTACTTCCAGGCAAAATGTATGCTCTTTTCCATGACGAAAACCGCTCTGGTGAATGTGGATGACCCGTATGGAAAACGTTTGACCGGTATTGTTCCGTGTGAAGTTGCTGGATTTTCCGCTGAAGAGGAAACCGCGGCGTTTTTTGCAAAAGAAATTCGTTGTTCGGCAAGCAGCGTTCATTATATTCTCTGCCATGATGGAAAAGAGGTTCCAGTGGATTTTGGCATGCCGGGGCATTTTTCTGTTTATAATTCCATGACGGCTGTTGCTGTGTGCGTTTTAATGGGAGTTCCATTTGAGCAGGCGGTTCATCTGCTTGTAAACAGTACGGGTGTGAAGGGGCGCAGTGAAGTGATCCCGACAGGGCGTGATTTCACCGTTATCTGCGATTATGCGCATACGCCGGACGGCCTTGACAACGTTCTTCCTGCACTGAAGGAAAACGCCAAGGGGCGGCTTGTCACCCTGTTCGGCTGCGGCGGTGACCGCGACCGCACCAAGCGTCCGCTCATGGGCGAATCGGCCGCGCGTAACTCGGATTTTGTAATTGTCACGTCGGATAATCCTCGCACGGAAGATCCGGAAGCGATCATTCAGGAAATTTTGCCGGGTGTACAGAAATATGAAACACCGTACCTTGTGATACCGGACCGGCGTGAAGCGATCTTTTACGCTATCCAGCATGCGCAGAAGGATGATTTGATCGTTCTGGCTGGGAAGGGCCATGAGGATTATCAGGTCATTGGTACAAAGGAAATCCATTTTGATGAGCGCGAAGTTGTCGCCGAAGCGCTCGCCGCTTTGTCATAAACAGGAGGATGGCTTTGGAAACACTTTCTCTTTGTGAAATTGCGTCCGCGCTGGGACTGACCGGCATTCCGGACGGGAAGGTTACAAATATTTCCATTGACAATCGTGAGGTTGTTCCCGGCACGCTTTTCTTTGCCATCAAAGGGGAGCGGTTTGACGGGCATGACTTTGTACCGCAGGCGTTTGCGTCCGGTGCAGTTGCCGCGGTTGTGCATAAGGTTCCTCAGGGGCTTTGGAAGGATTCTCCTCCGCTTCTGCTGGTTGAGGATACCCGCAGGGCATTTTTGGAGTTGGGCGGCTGGTACCGTAAACGGTTTGAATCACTGTTTGTTGTTTCGGTGACCGGGAGCGTTGGTAAAACTTCAACCAAAGAGATGATTGATACCGTGCTTCGGTCTGAATTTCGAACACTAAAAACAGAAGGAAACCTCAATAATGAAATCGGCCTTCCCAAAACCCTTTTCCGTTTGGATCAGTCTGTTCAGGCGGCAGTCATTGAAATGGGAATGTCCGGTTTTGGAGAGATTTCCCGCCTTTCCCGCGCCGCTTGCGGGGATGTGGGGGTCATTACCAATATTGGGATTTCGCACATAGAAAAGCTAGGCAGCCGTGAAAATATTCTGAAAGCCAAACTGGAGTTGCTGGATGGCTTAAAGCCTTCCGCGCCGCTCGTTCTGAATGGGGATGATGACCTGCTTTCGGGCGTGTCGTTCCCCGAAAGAAACGTTATATTTTATGGAATTGAAAATCCACATGCGGCGATCCGTGCAGAAGAGATTATGGTTGACGGCCTGCAAACGAGATTTAATCTGTGTTATGAAGGCGCGCGTTTTCCCGCCGCGGTTCCGGCAGTGGGGCGGCATCACGTTATGAATGCCATGGCTGCGTTTGCGGTGGGAATCCTAAACGGCATGAAGCCGGAAAGAATCATCGAGGCGTTTGCCCGGTATCAGCCGAGCGGAATGCGACAAAAACTGGTTGATTTTCAAGGTATCATGGTGGTTGAAGACTGTTACAATGCAAGCCCGGATTCTATGGATGCATCGCTTGGAGTGCTGGAACAGCTTGGCGTGAGCGGAAAGCGTGTGGCTGTTCTGGGCGATATGCTGGAGCTCGGTGAATTTTCAGAGCAGGCGCACAGAAAAGTTGGTGCGCTTGCGGCAAAGCACAAAGCCGATGCAGTACTTTGTTTTGGAGACGCTTCCCGTTGGATTATGGATGAAGCAAAAAAACAGGGCGTTCCGGTTTGCATGCGGTTTGAAACGAAACAGGATGTTGCGGATTGGCTGAGACGGAATGTGTCTTCCGGTGACGCTGTGTTATTCAAAGCAAGCCGTGGAATGAAATTTGAAGAAATTATTTCCGGCTTTTATGGGAAAGAATAAAGGATAGGGGCGAGACAAAAAATGGTTGGAGTAACAAGTGTTATCACAGCGGTCATTGCGTTTGGAGTATCAGCAGCCCTTGGTATTGGACTGATACCGTTTTTGAGAAAGATTAAATACGGGCAGACAATCAATGACGTTGGCCCCACATGGCATGCAAAAAAGCAGGGAACGCCTACAATGGGCGGCTTTATGATGATTGCCGGTGTTTTGGCAGCGGCGCTGGTGGGGTACTGTCTCTTATACACATCTCCGAGCCCACGAGACCGGAGCCTATC
>USBI01000021.1 GCA_900552945.1 uncultured Oscillospiraceae bacterium | reverse complement strand
TCTTTTTCACCACCACCATTCATTTTCGGGGTTGATTTTTAATAGTTAATCTTTCCCTAAATCGTCTAATCGCTTCGCCATTTCCGTCTGTTTGGACGGGAACAGATGAGCGTACTGATAAGTGATTTCAATGCTTTCGTGTCCTACACGGTCGGCAATCGCCACCGCCGAAAATCCCATATCGATCAGCAAACTGATATGGCTGTGACGAAGGTCATGAATACGGATACGCTTCACGCCTGCGGCTTTTGCACCTCTGTCCATCTCGTGATGAAGATAGCTTTTCGTTACTGTAAAGATACGGTCTTTCTTTTTGAGTCCGTAGAGCATACCGAGATATTCCTGCATTTCCTCACAGAGAAAATGCGGCATTTTAATGGTACGGTTGCTTTTCTTTGTTTTCGGCGTAGTAATCACATCTTCCCCGTGCAAACGCTGATAGGATTTGTTGATCGTGACCGTTTCCTTGTCAAAGTCGAAGTCCGCAGGCGTAAGCGCCAGCAGCTCGCCCTCACGGATACCGCACCAGTAGAGCATTTCAAATGCGTAAAAGGAAACGGGCTTGTCCATCATCTCAAAGGAAAACTTCTTATATTCCTCTTTCGTCCAGAACAGCATTTCCCTGTGTTCCTCGCTGCCCATATTTCCCACCTTTGCGGCTGGATTAGAGCGCAGCTCATAATAGCGCACAGCATGGTTGAATATGGCTGAAAGCTGGTTGTGCAGTGTTTTCAGATAGGTCTGTGAGTACGGCTTTTTCTTCTCGTCACGATAGGCAAGCATTTCATTCTGCCAAGTGATGATTTCTTTTGTAGAAATCTCGCTGATTTTCAGCTTACCGAAAAAGGGCAGTATCTTTGTGCGGATAATATGCTCCTTCGTCAGCCAGGTGTTTTCCTTCAGGCGATTTTTCACATCTCGGATATACAGCTCCGTGAAAGCCTCAAAGCTCATATCAAGATCAGAGGAATTCTGTAGCTGGAACATCCGCTCCCATTCCTGCGCTTCTTTCTTTGTGGTAAAGCCACGCTTGCATTTCTGCTTGCGCTCGCCTTTCCAGTTCACATACCTTGCCATCACATACCAAGTACCGTTGTCCTCATTTTTGAATACCGGCATTATTCCTTCTCCTTTCCGGCTCCGTAGAGCCTTTCATAAAAATACTGGCGGTTGACACGCCCCGCAATCGTAATAAATCCCTTCGCTTTCAGCTCCTCGTTCAGCTTCCTGATGAGCTTATAGGCATAGGGCTTGGATACATTCAGTTCCTGCGCCACATCGTCGGCACGGATAAACCTGTTTTCCATAAAAATCACCTTCCCTTCTGTTTTTCAAATTCATTTATTTCGTGTCGGAATACTTTCTTGCCGCCTTCCGATTTGCCCGGGCGGGTACGCCATTACCGTGACGCACGACGGATATTTTATTAAGCTTATTTGCTTAATGCTTTTTCATTATACTAAGCATATTTGCTTTTGTCAAGCGGTTTTGGAGAAAATATTAAACTTTTTTGTTTTATTTTCTCTTGACTTTCACTAAACATATCTGCTATACTGGTCGTAGAATGAATTGACGACCAGTTCAAGGTTCTGTCAAGCAGGAGAGGGTGGAGATTTTCGCAGAAAATACTACCCGGCGCTTGACAGGTTCTTATACTGGTTGCAGATACATAAGCAAGGAGTGTAAACACTATGGCGATTGGTGAGAGAATCCATTTTTTCAGGCTTCTGCGTGGTATGACGCAAAAATATCTCGGTACGGCTGTCGGCTTCCCCGAAAGGAGCGCCGATGTGCGCTTGGCGCAATATGAAACCGGCTCCCGCAAACCGAAGGCGGATTTAACGGCTGCACTGGCGCAGGCGCTTGATGTTTCCCCGCAGGCTCTTGATGTTCCTGACATTGACAGTCAGATCGGTCTTATGCACACCTTATTTACCCTTGAAGATGTTTATGGGCTGACCGTCAGCGAAACAGCCGGAGAGGTTTGCCTGAAAGTCAATAAGGACAAGGGCAAAGAGGCTTACGAGCTGCTGCAAATGCTCCATGCTTGGAAAGAGCAGGCAGACAAGCTCTCTGCTGGTGAAATCAGCAAGGACGATTACGACCGCTGGCGTTACTACTATCCGAAATACGATACCACGCAACTCTGGGCGAAAGTGCCTTCGCAGGAGTTAAGCGATACGCTGGTGGAGGCGTTTCAGGACAAGCTCAAAAAAGATGAATAAGAACGACAAAAAGCCCTTAGCTATGGATTTGATTACCCACAGCTAAGGGCTTTGTAATATGGATTTCTTTCGCCATGCAAGCCGCCTCTCATCATTCTGTAACCCACAAACCACTGGATTACAAGAATAATGGCTCTTGTATGGCTGTTATCAAATTGTTATCAAAAGACTTCTCCGAACGCCGCAAACCCGCATAAACACTGGTTTTTTACGGTGTTTCAATTTATTCCCACTCAATTGTAGCCGGGGGTTTTGTGGTGATATCGTATACGATACGGTTAATGCCTTTTACCTCGTTTATAATGCGGCTGCTGACACGTTCCAGCACATCGTACGGGATACGGGCAAAATCAGCCGTCATAAAGTCGGTGGTGGTAACGCCACGCAGCGCGAGGGTGTAATCGTAGGTACGGAAGTCGCCCATGACGCCGACCGAGCGCATATTGGTCAGCACAGCGAAGTATTGATGAATGCTGCGGTCAAGCCCCGCTTTGGCGATCTCTTCACGGAAGATAAAGTCTGCGTCCTGCAAAATGGAAACCTTTTCCGGGGTGATGTCGCCAATGATTCGGATGGCGAGTCCGGGCCCTGGGAATGGCTGACGCCAGACCAGGTAATCTTTGAGCCCAAGTTCCTGTCCTAGTTTGCGCACTTCGTCTTTAAACAGCGGGCGGAGCGGTTCAATGATCTCTTTGAAGTCAACGTAATCCGGCAGGCCGCCCACGTTGTGGTGGCTTTTGATGACCGCTGCGTCACCCGCGCCGGATTCGATTACGTCCGGATAAATGGTGCCCTGCACCAGATAATCCACCCGGCCGATTTTTTTTGCTTCCTCTTCAAATACGCGGATGAACTCCTCACCAATGATCTTGCGCTTGGCCTCCGGGTCTAACACACCGGCGAGCTTGCCGAGAAAGCGCTCGCCCGCGTTGACACGCACGAAGTTGATATCCCACTGAGCAAATGCCGCTTCCACTTCGTCCCCTTCGTTTTTGCGCATGAGGCCGTGGTCGACAAAAATGCAGGTCAGCTGGCTGCCGACCGCTTTGGCGAGCAGCGCCGCGGCTACCGAGGAATCCACGCCGCCGGAGAGGGCGAGCAGTACCTTGCCGTCACCGACTTTTTCGCGGATGGAACGGATGGAGGTTTCCGCGTAGTTCCCCATGGTCCAGTCGCCGGTGCAGCCGCAGACCTTATACAAGAAGTTGTGGAGCATCTGCAAGCCGTTTTCGGTGTGCATGACTTCCGGATGGAACTGCATGCCATACAGCTTCTTTGCCGGATTTTCCATAGCGGCGACCGGGCAGTCGGCCGTATGCGCGGCGGAGGTGAATCCTTCCGGAAGCCGGTCGATGTAATCGGTGTGGCTCATCCAAGAGATGCCTTTTTCCGGCAGCCCGTCAAACAGGGCGCAGGAAGTGTTGTAAAAGGTTTCGGTTTTGCCGTATTCGCTGGAGTCCGGCGTGGTCACATGCCCGCCCAGCAGGTAGGCCATGGTCTGGATGCCGTAGCAGATGCCGAGCACCGGCACACCGAGCGAGAAAACTTCTTCGGAAATGCGGGGGGCATCCTCCAGATAAACGCTGTTCGGTCCTCCCGTGAAGATAATACCGGCAGGCTCCATCGCTTTGATCTCGTCCATGGAAAGCTTGTACGGCTTTACTTCGCAGTAAACGCCGCATTCACGCACACGGCGGGCAATGAGCTGGTTGTATTGGCCGCCGAAGTCCAGAATCAGAACGGTTTGATGCTTCAAATTTGAACACCACTTTCTTTTTTTGATCGAAAAACAGCCGCGCGTCCGCGGCATTACGCATTGTGCATCAATGAATATTTTTATTTTATATTTTACCATATGCGTGTTTTTTTTACAATCGGATTGCGTGCGTATTCCTGCCGATAAATAGGCGCGTTTCGGGCACAATATTATCGAAACAGTACAAATTTTTGTGAGGGATGTTTTATGCCGAAACGGATCGTTGCAGTATTTTCCATCTTTTGTGTTCTCTTCTGTCTGCTCAATCTGCGGATTGCCGACCTGACTGCTTCCGCTGACCTGAAGGAAACCGCGCAGAGTCAGCGCAGCTATACCCTGAGTGCCGGCAAAGCACGGGGCCAGATTTATGACCGCAATTTTAAAAAGTTGGTCAATACGGCGCAGAAAACGGTTTCGGCTGTCAGCCCGCAGGCGGAAACAGCGGCACAGATTCTGGACGGTGCTGAGTATCCAACCGAATCTGAATTGGAAAAAAGCCGGCTGCGCCAGCAGCTTTATGAACAGATGCAGAAAGGCCTGCCGTTTTTGACCGATCTGCTTCCCAAAGGTTTTTCCTGTGACGGGGTGACCCAGTTTGAGGTTTCTGAGCGATATAGCAATGAGCAGCTTGCCGCTAACATCATTGGGTATATCAACGGGGACGGTGAGGGGATTACCGGGGTGGAACAGGCATATGACAGTCTGCTTTCTTCTGTGGGGGAGGAAGTGAACGTACACTACACGCTAAACGGGGTTGGAACCGCACTGCTCAACGGAAAGGCGGAGATAGAAACGACAGGTGACGGTAAAACCGGCGTGGTATTGACGCTGGACCGGGAGATTCAGGCGATCTGTGAAAATGTCGGCGCAAAGAAAATCGAAAAAGGAGCGATTGTGGTAATGGAGCCGGAGACAGGTAAACTGATTGCCTGCGCCAGTTTTCCGCAGTATGACCCGAACGACATTGAGTCGAGTCTGGACAATGAAGACGGCGCATTGCTCAACCGCTGCTTTACCGCTTATCCGGTGGGATCTACTTTTAAAATCGCGGTCGCCGCTGCGGCGCTGGATATGGGCTATTCCCCGGAAGAAGTCTACGAATGCAAAGGGTGGATGGATGTGAGCGGGCGCCCCTTTAACTGCCACCTGTTATCCGGGCATGGTGAGATCGCCATGAAGACCGCCATGGTGGAATCCTGCAACACCTATTTCATCCATTTGGGCGGGCAGATCGGCGCGCAAAAAATTGTGGAATACGCGCAGAATCTCTCTTTTGGCCGGAGAAGTGATTTCGGGCAGGGGCTTTTTTCCGCGGCGGGTCTGTTGCCGAAGGCAAGTGAGCTGCCGAATCCGGCGGACGTTGCCAACCTTTCCTTTGGGCAGGGAAACCTGCTGGCGACGCCGGTTCAGCTTTGTCAGATGATCTCCGCAGTAGTCAACGACGGATGGACACCGGCGGCACAGCTTGTTGAGGGTACGACGACCGACGGGGAAACAATCATGCCGGTGGAAACACAGGCGCCGACGGCGGCCATGACCGAACAGACAGCGGCGACTCTGCGCGATTTTCTGGAATCAGCCGTTGAGCAGAAAGACAATATGATGGCAAAGCCCACCCGGGTAACCGCCGCGGGTAAAACAGCGACCGCTCAGACCGGCAGTTATGACGAAGAGACCGGGGAAGAGATACTGGACGTCTGGTTCGCGGGCTATTTTCCTGCCGAGCAGCCGAAATATGTCGTTTCGGTCATGGTAGAACACGGTCAGACGGGTAACCTGAGCGCTGGTCCTGTTTTCGCAGAGCTTGCTGACCAAATCACGGTGCTGGAAGAGATCCGCGGCCAGTCTGAGAATTGACAGAACGAAAAAACGGTGCTATGATTAGTATGAATAATGGAGTTGCTGTGAAAAGGTCAACTCATCGGTTTCGGGAAACAGAGAAAGGCCGGTTGGTGCAAGGCCCGCCCGGAAGGTGAGAAGCCGCCTTGGAGCTCGTGTGCGAACGCGTTTTGAAAACCGCCGGAAGCACACCGTTTTCCGCGTTAAGGAAAAAAGAGTGGGGCATGTTTTTTGCATGCTCAAACCGGGTGGTACCACGGAAACGTCAGTCTTCGTCCCAGATTTTCTGCGGATGGGGACTGTTTTTATTTTTTACGGCATTCTTCCATGAAATACACCTTTGAAAGGACGTTTTGTTTATGGAGTGGACTTCACTCAACGACCTGCGCGAGCAGTTTTTAAGCTTTTTTGAATCCAAGCAGCACACCCGTCTGCCGAGCTTCCCGCTGGTGCCGATCGGCGACAACAGCCTGCTGCTCATCAACTCCGGCATGGCGCCGATGAAAAAATTCTTCCTGGGTCAGGCGACCCCGCCGAACAAACGGGTCACCACCTGTCAGAAGTGCATCCGCACCCCGGACATTGAGCGGGTTGGAAAGACCTCCCGCCACGGCACCTTTTTTGAAATGCTGGGCAACTTCTCGTTCGGCGATTACTTTAAGCATGAAGCCACCAAATGGGCGTGGGAATTCATCACCGAAGTCATCAAAATGCCGCTCGACCGCATCTGGGTCTCCATTTATCAGGATGACGACGAGGCGTTCGACATCTGGGTCAACGAAGTGGGTGTCGACCCGAGCCGCATTGTCCGCCTGGGCAAAGAAGACAACTTCTGGGAGATCGGTTCCGGCCCGTGCGGTCCTTGTTCGGAAATCTATTTCGACCGCGGCGAGGAATACGGCTGCGGCAGCCCGACCTGCGGCGTTGGCTGTGACTGCGACCGCTTTGTAGAGTTCTGGAACCTCGTGTTCTCTCAGTACAACGGCGACGGCGAAGGTCACTATGAATTGATGGAGCACCCCAACATCGACACCGGTATGGGCTTAGAGCGTCTTGCCTGCATTACCCAGGGGGTAGACAACCTCTTTGAGGTCGATACCGTGCAGAACATCATGAAGCACATCAGCCGCATTGCGGGCGTAGAGTATAAAAAAGACGAAAAGACCGACGTTTCTCTGCGTGTTATTACCGACCATATCCGCTCGACCGTCTTCATGGTCAGCGACGGTGTTCTCCCGTCCAACGAAGGACGCGGTTATGTTCTCCGCCGTCTGCTGCGCCGTGCCGCGCGTCACGGGCGTCTGCTGGGCATTACCAGACCGTTTTTGTATGAGGTGGTGGATACGGTCATCCACGAAAACCGTACCGCTTACCCGGAACTGGAACAGAAGGCCGATTACATCAAAAAGGTCATCCGCGTAGAAGAAGAAAACTTTGAAAAAACCGTTGATAAGGGCATGGAACTGCTCGCTTCCATTTTGGACAAGCTGCAGAAAGAAGGCGGCAGCGTTCTTTCCGGCGATGATGCCTTTAAACTGTATGATACCTTCGGCTTCCCCATCGACCTCACCATGGAGATTACCGCGGAGCGCGGCGTCACGGTGGATGAGGAACGTTTCGCCGAACTGATGAAAGAGCAGCGAGAGCGTGCCCGCACCGCTCATTTTGCCGGCGGCGACGTGGCGTGGAAGGATGATTCGCTCGACTTGAACGAGTATCCGAAAACCGAGTTTGTTGGTTACACCGCGTTTTCCTGTGAAGCGAAGGTCATCGCGCTTGCTTCCGACGGTGAATTCGCAGGCGAACTGCATGAAGGTGCGAAAGGCGCTGTTGTTCTTGACCGCACCCCGTTCTATGCGGAAAGCGGCGGTCAGGTTGCGGATATCGGCGTAATCAAGACTGAATGCGGCGTGTTCCGTGTTTCCGACTGCCAGAAATATGACAGCGGTCACTTTGTTCATTTTGGTGTGATGGAAAGCGGCGTGATTTCTGCCGGCGACGCGGTTTCTGCTGAGATTGACGAGTACAACCGTCGTTCCATCATGCGCAATCACACCGCGGCGCATCTGCTGCAGGGCGCGCTGCGCAAAACGCTGGGCAATTATGCTCATCAGGCGGGTCAGTTAGTCACCGCACAGCGTCTGCGGTTTGACTTCTCCCATTTCCAGGCACTCACACCGGAAGAACTGAAAACCATTGAGCTGGATGTCAACCGTGCCATCCTTTCGGCTGTGGATGTCAATCTGTATGAGACTGACATTGATTCCGCGAAAGAAAAAGGCGCTATGGCTCTGTTCGGCGAGAAGTACGGTGATATTGTGCGCGTCTGCGACATTGGGGAATATTCCATCGAACTGTGCGGCGGTACCCATGTAGATAACACCGGTAAGATCGGGTTGTTCAAAATCGTGAGCGAAAGCTCGGTCGCGGCGGGTGTACGCCGTATTGAAGCGGTTACCGGTGCCGGTGTGCTCGATTTGATCGACAGCACCAATGATCTGCTCGCAAAATGCTGCCAGTCGCTCAAGTTGACCAATCCAGCGGAACTGCCGGAGAAGGTCGCGGCTGTCACAGCTGAGCTGAAAGAAAAAGAACGTACCATTGACAAGATCAACACCCAGTTTGCTGAGTTCCAGGCGAAAGGCTTTGCGGACAACGCCATCGACGTGGGTGGCCTGAGGGTCGTTTCTTTCCTGTTTAACAACGCGAATCCGGATGCGCTGCGGAAAATCACCGACAAGTTCATTGGCTCTATGCCGAATACCGTTTGTGTGGTTGGTACCATCCGTGACGGTAAGGGTACTTTGGTGGCAGGCTGCGGCCCGAAAGCGATTGAGCAGGGTGTTGTAGCAGGCGTGGTTATTAAAGAAATTGCCGCGATTGCCGGCGGTAAAGGCGGCGGACGCCCGAACATGGCAATGGCAGGCGTTTCCGACCCGTTCAAGATGGATGAAGCGCTCGCGACTCTGCCAAGCGTTGTTGAAAAGCTGCTTTCCCGTTAAATGATGGACGCATCTTGTGTGAGTGGAGGCTGAAGAGATGGATTGTCTGTTTTGTAAGATCATTGCCGGGGAAATCCCCAGCAAAAAAGTGTATGAAGATGAACTCGTTTACGCGTTTTATGACATTAATCCCCAGGCGCCGGTTCATGTGCTGGTAATCCCGAAACAGCATTTGGAAAGCGCGGCGGATATCACCCCGGAAAATTCCGCGCTGGTCGCGCATGTGTTTGAAGTAATCGCACAGCTTGCCAAAGAGCTTTCTCTGGGCGATGGGTTCCGTGTGATTACAAACTGCGGCGAAAACGGCGCGCAGACGGTCAAACACCTGCATTTCCACCTGCTTGGCGGGAAAAAGCTGTCTGAACAGATGGCGTAACGTATAAAACGAAACTTATTTTACAAATTGTATAAAGGAGGAACCTGAAAATGAGCGATTTTTATACCCTGAAGGTTGCCGGACTGACCCGCGAACTGCCGATCTGCCCGGTCAATGAACATCTGGACATCGCCGGCTTTGTCATGTTTACCGATGTGGAGCTCACGGTTGCCTGTGCGACCGAGCTGGTGAAAAAGGTGCCGGAGCACGATGTGATCCTGACCGCTGAAGCCAAAGGCATCCCGCTCGCGTATGAGATGGCCCGCCAGATGAACGAACGCTATGTGGTCGCGCGCAAAGGGCTCAAGCTGTACATGAAAGACCCGATCAAGGTGGATGTAAAATCCATCACCACCATGCACATGCAGACACTGTACATTGATAAGTTTGACCGTGATCTGCTCGCGGGCAAGCGTGTGCTGATCGTGGACGATGTCATCAGCACCGGTGAATCGCTTGCGGCGCTGGTTGAACTTGCCAAACAGGCAGGCGGCCACATTGCCGGTATCGCTACCGTTCTTGCGGAAGGCGACGCGGCTAAGCGCGATGATATCATCTTCTTGGAAGAACTGCCGCTGTTTGAAAAATAAGGTGCGGATCGGATTATAATAAGGGGGACGGAGTATGCAGATGCTGGGAATTTTCGGCTTTGCGTATGCCGCCTCCCTTTTGTTTTGCGCGGTTTTGGGTGCCGAACATCCGGTGTGGTGTTTTTCGGCGCTTCTTTTGCTGCTTGTGACAGGCGTTTGCCTGAGAAAACTGCGTGTCAATCGCAGATTTTGGTGTGTCGCCGCAGCAATGGTTGCTGCGTGCTCCTGTTTTCTGCTGTATACCCGGTTTGTTTATGAACCGGCCTGTGCGTTTGCCGGACGGACCGTTTCTGTGCATGGTTCGGTGGATGACACCTACCGCGACACCAACTATTACCGGTATACGATGACGGTCTATGAAGTGGATGGAGAATCCGTTTCCTCGTTTGGGATGACGCTGTTTGCGTATGAGGACCTGGAACTGAATGTCGGGGACGGTATTTCTGCCGTTGTCACTCCGGAGATCAATCACCCGGCGGAAGGAACCGTTTTAAGCGATTATTATAAGTCTCATCGGTTGTTTCTTTCGGCGGATGAGGCACAGGAGCTGAATGTGGTTCCCGGAGAATATACGGGGGTTGGTCCGGCGTTTCATTGGCTGCGGGACGCGTTGAAAGGGTCGCTTTCCGGCCATATGCCGGAATCAAAAGCGGAGCTCGCGGGCGGTATGCTGCTGGGTGACACTTCCGGTTTTGATGAAATGGAGGAGATTGCATTCAGCCGGGCAGGTATCAGTCACCTGTTCTGCGTTTCCGGCTTGCATCTCACCATTGTCACCCAGCTGCTCATGGGCTTGCTTTCAATTTTGGGTGTGCGGCGGCGGTGTTCCGCCATTCTTGGGATGGCTGGTGTTTTGGGTTTTATTCTTCTTGCCGGCTGCACGCCTTCGGTGCTTCGTTCCGGTGTGATGATGCTCCTGCTCCTTTCCGGCGAGCTGTTTTACCGGAAATCAAACGGGCTCAACTCGCTGGGGATTGCCTGCTTGTTTATCTCTTTGTTTAATCCTTACACCATGTACGATATTGGATTCCTGCTTTCGGTCACCGCAACACTCGGCATTCTGCTGTTTGCTTCTCCGATGGAGCGGAAAATCTGCCGGATTGCCCGAATCGAAAATGAACGGGCGAAGCATACCGTTGGGTTGTTCACTGTTTCGCTCGCGGCGGTTATCGGCACCCTTCCGGTTACGGTACTTTGCTTTGATGAGATTTCTCTGGTTGGGATTCTGCTCAATCCGGTCATTAATCTGTTTGTGTGCATTGCCATGTTTTCGGGCTTTGCGACTGCCTTTCTGGGAATGGTTCCGTTTTTGTCACCGGTCGCTTCCTTCACGGGAACCATCTGTTCGTGGGCGGTGAGCGCCATCTCAAACGGAGCCGAAGCCGCCGCTTCCTTGCCGTTTGCTTATCTTCCGGCAGGGCTTCCGTTTATGAAACCCTGGTTTTTGTTGAGCGCGGTTTTGCTTGTGTTCGCGTTTCGGGCACGGAAACACCGCCTGGAAAAGCGGCTGCTTGCCGTTGCGGTGTGTATGGTTTTGCTGTTCGTTCCGTTTTTACTGAGTGATTATGTGGCGCAGAATTTTGTCACGGTCACGGCTGTGACCGGCGGAGATGATACGGCTTTTCTCATCCGTGCGAAGGGAAAGGTGATTGTGTACGGATGCAGCAGTTCCCGCACCGAAACGGCTCTGCGCCGTGAGATGATGGCAAGCGGCATCCGCCGGGTGGATTTATACATCCAGCCGAAGAAAGGCAACCGGGCTGACCTCGCCTCGCTGGAATGCGCTGAATTGTTTGATGTTGTGCGGATCGCGGCGCCGAATGATGAGATTTTACGCGGCAATCTGTCCGCCGGTTTTGACGGGGAACTTATCCCGCTTTCAGAAATTTCGCTGGATTGCTCAGACGGAACTTCTCTGCGGATTTTCGGGGAAGAAAAGCCGGCGCTGTTTTTGCTGGCGGACGGCAAACTCTATTTTGTGGGTGAGGACCTGCAGGACTTTTGTGAATACGGCGGGCAGACGGCGGAATTTGCCGCCTGTTCCCAGTCATCTGTTTCATTGGAGAAGGTAGATGTAAAACACATCCTGCTTTTGTTTGGAGGTGAAGAGGCCGATCCGCTGGATGAACGGTTGATCGGTTACAATGGCGCGAACCGTTCTGTGGTTTGTTTTCCGCAAACCGGCGGACCGCTTGTACGGATGGAAGAATAAGCGAAAAGGGTTTTCAGACACAGGCGAAATGTGGTAGAATAGGAAAAGCTGGTGAAAAAGGGAAGGAGGTGTTTGGTTTGCCGAAACTGGATTATCGCAAGTTTATGGGAGAGATTCGCAAAAACAACCTTGCCGGCGGTTATTTTTTATTTGGCAGTGAACTTTACCTGCTGGAACACGCGTTGCGGAAATTTCTGGATAAAGTAGTTCCCGGTCAGTCCGCGTTTAACCTTCAGCGGTTTGAAGGGGAAAAGTCCGTACTTGACCTGAGCGCGCTGGAGGATGCGGTCGAAAACCTGCCCATGATGGCGGCCAGAAAGGTGGTTCTGGTGCACGATCTCAACCCGGAACAGCTTGCCGCTGACGAGACCAAACGCCTTCAGAAGATGCTCGAACAGCTGCCGGAAACGACCGTGCTGGTGTTTTATGTGACCGGGTTTGAGCTGAATTTGAAAACCAGCCGCAAAACCCAGAACTTTTTGAAGGCTCTGGAGAAAAGCGGTACAGTGGTGGAATTCGCGCCTCTTTCCCGCCCGGAACTTTGTAAATTTCTTGCCGATACGGCCGCAAAACGTCTGTGCTTTCTTTCTCCGGCCGCGGCGGAGCGGATGATTGACCGCACTGGAACCGACCTGACCCAACTGCTTTCCTCTTTGGAACAGCTTGTGAATTACACCGGGCAGGGTGAGATCACGGCGGAAGCGGTTGATCTGCTTACCGTGCAGACGATGGACGCCACAGCGTTTGACCTGGCGAATGCCCTGCTGCGCGGGAGGCTTTCCGTGGCGCTGGAAGCAGTGGCAGAGCTGAAAGCGCAGCGGATCGAGCCGATCATGGCCGCCGGTGCGCTCAACAGTGCGTTTGCAGACATCTACCGTGCCAAATGCGCCCTTGCCGCCGGAAAGAATGCGGCGGCGGTCACAGAGGATTTCGGGTACAGCCCGCGGGTGCGTTTCCGGGTGGACAACGCCTTTCGGAGCGCCGGAAAAATGGAGCTTTCCCGCCTGCGGACGGCAGTGCGCTGTCTGCATGAGCTGGACCTGCAGTTAAAATCCAGCCGGGCGGACGGTTATGAATTATTAGAGCGTGCGCTGGTGAAAATAGACAGCGGGAAAGAGTGAGTATGATGGAGTCTCAGCGGATTAAACTCCGGCAGGTCGTCTTTGTGGAAGGGCGGTACGATAAAATCAAGCTTGAATCTCTGCTGGATGCGATTATAATAAAAACGGATGGTTTTTCCATCTATCGGGATAAACAAAAGCAGGCGTACATCCGCAAAATGGGGGCGCTTTACGGCGCGCTCATCGCAACCGATCCGGACGCCGCAGGGTTCCAGATCCGGGCGTTTTTGAATTCGCTGCTTGCGGGCTGCGAGGTGTATCACCTGTATCTGCCCGACCTGTACGGCAAAGAGAAGCGAAAGGCCGCTCCATCCAAAGAAGGGAAACTCGGGGTGGAAGGGGTGCCGCTCCCCGTTCTGGAAGAGGCGCTTTCCCGTTCGGGAATCAAAGAAGGAAAACCGCATGACGCCGGAATGAGCAAAAGCGACCTGTTTGAGCTTGGCCTCACCGGCGGGGAAAACAGCAAAGAACTTCGCCGGAAGCTATGCGGCGTGCTGGGTCTGCCAGAACGCATCGGCACCAATGCCCTGCTCGCGGTGCTCAACCGGCTGATGAACAAAAACGAACTGGCACATTATGTGCAGATGTGCCGGCAAGGGGAATAAGAATGGTATTTTCAAGCGTTACATTTATTTACGTGTTTTTGCCCGTGGTGCTTCTGTTGTACTACGCGGCGCCCAAAAAACTGAAAAATCTGCTGATTCTGCTGTCCGGCATCGTATTTTATGCCTGGGGCGAACCGGTTTACGTGATGCTGATGATGTTCACCACACTGGTAGACTATACAGCGGGGCGGCTCATCCATAAATTTGACGAGAAGAAACGGGCGCGGCTGGCGGTCATGGTGACGGCGGTCGCTATCAACCTGTTTCTGCTTTCGGTTTTCAAATACAGCTCGTTCGTTGTCTCCAATATCAACGCGCTGCTGGGAACGAATCTCATCGACCCGCAGCTTCCGCTGCCCATCGGCATTTCGTTCTACACCTTCCAGAGCATGTCCTACACGCTGGATGTGTATATGCGCAAGGTAAAGGTGCAGCGCAACTTCATCAACTACGCGGCGTATGTCACTCTGTTCCCGCAGATCGTCGCCGGGCCGATTGTCCGTTATCAGGACATTGCCAACGAACTGGATTACCGCACCATCTCGCTGACCAAGGTGGGCGAGGGCGTTGGCATTTTCATGCGCGGGCTTGCCAAAAAGGTTCTTTTGGCAAACAACATCGGTATGCTTTGGACGACCATCAAAGGCACGCCGCTCGACGAGCTTTCGGTGCTCACCGCGTGGCTCGGCATCATTGCGTTTACCTTCCAGATCTATTTTGACTTTTCCGGTTATTCGGATATGGCTATCGGCATGGGCAAGATGATGGGCTTTAACTTCCCGCAGAACTTCAATTACCCGTATCTCTCCAAAAGCATTGGGGAATTCTGGCGCCGCTGGCATATGACCCTCGGTTCCTGGTTCCGGGATTACGTTTACATCCCCATGGGAGGAAACCGGGTGGGAACCCTTAAATTGCTGCGCAACCTTCTGGTCGTATGGTTTTTGACCGGTCTGTGGCACGGCGCAAGCTGGAACTTCATCCTCTGGGGCCTTTACTTCGGAGTGCTCATTGCGCTGGAACGGTTTTTCTTGGGGAAATACCTCAAAAAACTGCCGGGATTTTTGCAGATCGCTTACGCGTTTCTGCTGGTGGTGTTCGGCTGGGTTCTGTTCGAGTTTGACCAGCTTTCCAATGTCGGGCTTTATTTTCAGGCGATGTTCGGCGGGAACAGCGCCGGCTTCGTTGATGGCCAGACCTGGTACCTGTTCTCGTCTTATCTGATTATTTTAGTGATTTGCATCATTGGGGCGACCAATTATCCCAAACGTTTGGTGGAAAAGATCTCTTCCCGGCTGCCGGTCGCGGTACGCTGGGCGTCTCCGGTGTTTGAAATGGGGCTGTTGTTCGTTTGCACCGCGTTTTTAGTCAATTCTACCTATAATCCGTTTTTGTATTTCCGTTTTTAAAGGAGGCAGGATATGTCTATTGCAAAAAAAGTTTCGGCGATCCTGTTTTTTGTCGTCATTGTGGGCATGCTTCTCCTGCTCATCTTCTGGCCCAAAAAAGAGTTTTCCGACAATGAAAACCGTGTATTGGCCACCTTTCCGGAGTTTTCGTTCCAAAGCATTACCAGCGGGGAATTTATGACCGGCTTTGAGTCCTATGTTGCTGATCATTTTTTCATGCGTGATGAGTGGATCGCTGCGAAAACCCGAACGGAACTGCTCGCCGGAAAGAAAGAGGTCAACGGTGTTTTCATTTTGAAAGATCGTTTGATCCAGAAAATGGACGGGTATGACCGCACCCAGTTTGTGAACAACCTGAACGCGATCAATTCCTTCGTGGAGCGCACCGGCATCCCGGCTTCCATTATGCTGGTGCCTACCGCCTGTGAGATCGATAAGAGCATGCTGGATGCAAACGCCCCGGTGGAAAACCAGAAAATTCTCATTGAGAGCGCTTACGCGCGCCTTTCCGGAAACCTTTCTACCATTGACGTTTACAGTCCGCTCTACTCCTCCCGCGATGAATACATTTACTATAAGACCGACCACCATTGGACCAGTTTGGGCGCTTATCTTGCATACAGCGCGGCTTCCAAGAGCTTGGAGTATGAAAGCATTCCTTACAACAGCTTTGACATCCGTCATGCTTCGCACGATTTTCTGGGGACTTTGTACTCCAAAGTGATCTATGACGACATGGGTCCGGATACGATTGATTATTATTACTACACCGGCGAGGGAAGCGTAAATGTGACCGAAGTCGTGGTGGATAACGGAAGAGAACAAAAGTCCTACGACAGCATGTATTTTGAGGAGTATCTCACCCAGAAGGACCAGTATTCCTCCTTCCTCGGCTCCAATCAGCCGGTCGTCACCGTGAAGACCGATTCGCCGAGCGGGAAAAAACTGCTGGTCATCAAGGACTCTTATGCGCACAGTCTTGTGCCGTTTTTGAGCAACCATTATTCCGAAATCACCATGGTGGATCTTCGATACATCAATACCAGCCTGGACGAGAAAGTGCCTTTAGACGAATACGATCAGGTCTTGTTCGTATATAATGTAGAGAATTTTACCGAAGACCAGAACCTTCCCAAACTGGAGCTTACCAAGTAAACGCCGGCTGACGGGGATTAGAATGCATCATGTAAAAACGGAGGTTTGTTATGAAAAAACGTAAATGGATTGCTGTGCTGCTTGCCGCAGCGCTTTTGCTGACAGTGCTTTCCGGTTGTACCAATTCCGGCGGAACATCTTCGGAGGAACCGTCCTCTTCCAGCAGTGAGAGCAGTGAGCCGGAACCGGTCATCAATCCGCTTACCGGCGAGGATGGATTTAATCCGGAGGCTGTAGGTAAGCGTCCGGTTGCTGTCATGGTGAGCAACATCAAAGATTCGCTTCCCCAGTGGGGAATTACCGAAGCGGATATTGTTTATGAGGCGGTAACGGAAGGCGGCATCACCCGCCTGATGTGTGTGTTTGCTGACCCGAGCGATATCCCCAACGTCGGACCGGTGCGTTCGGTGCGGGAATATTACCCCCAGTTCAGTGAACCGCTGGACGCTTTGTTTGTTCATTTCGGCGGAAGCACCACCGGTTATGACGCGCTTACGGAGTACGCGGTGGAAGACATTGACGGCATGACCCTTTCCAGCCTTTGTTTTGAGCAGGATGCTTCCCGCCTTAACCGCGGAAAGGAACATACATATTACACCAACTCTTCGCTGATCGCGGCAGGCATTGAGAAAAAAGGATATTCGACCGAAGGCGGCGTGAGCCAGGCGTTTAATTTTGTGGAACCCGGAAGCAGTGCATCCCTTACCGGCGCGCAGGTGGATAAAGCAACGGTTCGGTTTTCCGGCTATACCACCGCGGTGTTTGAGTATGATGCGTTTTCTGCAAAATACCTGAAAAGCCAGTACGGCGAGCCTCATGTGGACGCAAATACCGGTGAACAGGTCGCGGTGGATAATGTCATCATCATCTACTCGCCCACATCGCAGATTTCCGGTACCTACCTGACCCGGTATGACCTGACGAGCGGGACTGGGGTCTACCTTTCCCATGGCCTTTCTCAGGAGTTCGAGTGGAGCAAGGGCGACTATAACGACCCGTTCGTGTTCACTGATGAAAACGGAGACGAGCTTTCGTTTAATACAGGCAAAACCTGGGTTTGCGTTGTTCCGCAGAGCGAGATTGGCTCCACGGTTTTAGAAAATACAGCAGCGGTACAGGAAAGCGCCGCTGAATAACGTTGTTTATACTGGAAATCATTCAGATTATTTATGGAAAAAGAAAACCCCTGATGCAGGAACAGCCCGCATCAGGGGTTTTATCAATACAATGGTTGTTTGTGTAAATACAGATTATTTTTTACATTCCGCCGCTTTTGAAAGGAGAGAGGCAATGCACTTTGCGGTTGCAGAAAGAGTTTCGTTTTGCAGGGTGATGTCACTGTTTTGCAGATAGGATGTTCTGCGGGCCTCATAAAGCTCCAGAAGCTGCTCGCGGGTACGGGAAGCGGCGTTGGGCCGGGTAGAGTCGCCGCAAATTCGTTCATAGCAACGGTCAAAAGGAACATCCAAAAAGACAACGGTACCGCCTTCGCGGCAGATGGCTGCGTTTTCGCTGTTGACCAGTGCTCCTCCGCCGGTCGCGATGACAGCGGGCTGCTGCAGGTTTGTGAATCGCCTGAGCATATCTGTTTCCAGTGCGCGGAAGTGGGCTTCTCCAAACTGCTCAAACAACTGGGAAATCGGCATTCCCGCTTCGGCTACGATGGCTTCGTCCAGGTCAATGAACCGAACGCC
This sequence comes from uncultured Oscillospiraceae bacterium, assembly GCA_900552945.1. Classification (GTDB taxonomy): domain Bacteria; phylum Bacillota; class Clostridia; order Oscillospirales; family Ruminococcaceae; genus Metaruminococcus_A; species Metaruminococcus_A gallistercoris. The sequence continues at coordinate 10,704 of USBI01000021.1, read as the reverse complement.
CGCCTGTTTCGCGGCTGCGCGGCCCACGGTTGTTTTTCCGCAGCCCATAAAACCGCAGAGAAAGATGTGTGTGCTCAAAAAAATCCCTCCGGGTGATTCACAAGCCGGAAGATGCCTCCGGCGATGCTGTTTTAGAATTCAGCGCGGATCAGTTGCTCCATATCGGTGACGATTCCGCTGATTGCTTGCTGTGAGAAATGCGCGCCGTACCAGATTTCCTGCGCGGCGGCCGCCTGCCAGACCAGCATTGACATTCCGCCCAGCGCACGGATTCCGTTTTTGCGGGCGAGCCGCATAAGTTCGGTTTCACCGGGGTTGTAGATGGCGTCAAACAGGAATCCGCCCGAGCTTGCGGAAAGCGCCTGTTCCGAAAGGGGAGAAACGCCCGCGTTGGGGTACATCCCGCAGGGTGTGGAGTTGCAGATGATGGAAAAACGCCCTTCAACCTCTTCTAAAGCACAAGTACGCGTACCGCAATGGGGATATTTTTCGGAAATCTCCTGTGCAAGCAGGGAAGCTTTGCCGACGCTTGTCTCCCGGGCAGCGATGGTGACCGACCGCGCGCCCTGGTGAGCGGCTTCCAGCCCCATCATCCGCCCGGCGCCGCCGTAACCCAGAAGCAGAACGTCCGCACCCGGGAGCGCTGCGCCCAGTTGAGAAAGACTGCGCAGAAAGCCGACCACATCGGTGTTGTAACCTTTCAGCCCGCTTGGATTCCGGCACACTGTATTTACAGCTCCATACCGCTTGGCCGTTTCATCCAGCTCATTCAAATGAGGGATAATCGCTTGTTTGTATGGGATGGTTACATTAAAGCCGGAAAGCTGTTTTAACTGTTCAACGCCCGTTTGAAATTCTTCCGGAGCCAGCGGGTAAAGCGCGTATTCGCAATCCGAAAGGCCGGAAAGGGCAAAAAGGCGTTTGTGGATTTGAGGAGAAACCGAATGGCCCAGAGGAAAGCCGGTTAGGCCGTAATTGTGCATGTAAACCTCCGTGGAACAATAAAATTAGTGTACAGTACAAATAACTTTTTGTATAATCAAGAGAACTTTCAACAGCAAAATGTTGAAAGTGTGGAAAAAACAATCCCTCAAAATACGGCATTTTTCAAATAAAATGAGCGCTTATTTATGAACAAAGTGTGAACATTTCAGAGAAAGCCATAAAAACAGGAAAAATATATGGTATAATTATAACAGCTTGTGACTTTGTGCGCAATATGATGGAAAGGAGCCAGAACATGGTTGGGATCAAAATTGAAGGAACTGGCATGTATGTTCCTGAATTGTCGGTTGACAACGAGGCTTTTACCCAGTTTTTGGATACATCGGATGAGTGGATTCGCACCCGTACAGGAATTCACACACGGCATTTTTCAAATGGTGAACCAGTTTGGCTGATGGGGGAGAAAGCCGCCCGTCAGGCACTGGAAGCGGCAAAGATCGCTCCTGAGGAGATCGACCTGGTTTTGTGCACGACCGTATCCGGGGATTTTTCCACCCCTTCGGTCGCCTGCGTAATACAGGGAAAGCTGGGCGCTGTAAACGCCATCGCGTTTGATGTGAACTGTGCCTGCGCCGGCTTTGTCTATGCGCTTGACATGGCCCGCCGGTATCTTTCTTCCGGAGATATGAAACATGTGCTGATTGTCAGCAGTGAGATGCTTTCACGCATCACCAATTTTGAGGACCGTTCTTCCTGCGTGCTGTTTGGCGACGCGGCGGGCGCGGCGGTTGTCTCTGCTGCGGATAAGCTGTTTACCTCCAGCTTGATTACCGAAGGAGAAGGTGCGCAGCACATCTTCAGCCGCAACCCCAATACGCTGAATCCTTTTTGCGATCCCGTTCCGGCAATGGAATTTGATGGATTCGGTGAAAACAAAGAGGGCTGCATGTATATGAACGGCCGTGAGGTTTATAAATTCGCGACCCGCATCATGCCGAAATGCGTACAGGCGGCGGCAGAAAAAGCCGGGATCACGCCTGAAGAGATCGATTGGATCGTTCCGCATCAGGCGAACATCCGCATCATTGAAACGGCGGCGCAGCGGCTTGGACTTCCAATGGAACGTTTTCTGGTCAATCTGCAGAATTACGGCAATACGTCGAGCGCCAGCATTCCGGTTTGTTTGAATGAGGCGCTGCGGGACGGAAAAATCAAACCGGGAGATAAAATTTGTCTGGTCGGTTTTGGCGCTGGGCTGATTGCCGGTGCCGCATTGATTGAGTGGTAAACAAAATCTGGACAGGGAATATAAGGAGTGTTACAATGGCAAAGACGGCATTGATTACTGGCGCTTCGCAGGGCATTGGTGCGGCGATCGCCAAAAAACTCGCGCAGGATGGTTTTTCAATCGCGATCAACTGTTACAGCGAGCAGGAAAAGGCAAACGGCGGTGTACAGGTCGCGGAGGCCTGCCGTGCGTTTGGCGTGGAAGCCGAGTGTTTTATCGGTGATGTATCGAACTTTGACGCCTGTGCGCAGATGGTTAAAGAAGTAAAAGAGCGTTTTGGCAGCATTGATGTGTTGGTCAATAATGCGGGCATCACCAAAGACGGTCTGCTTGCGCGGATGTCGGAAGCGCAGTTTGATGCGGTTGCGGCTGTTAACTTTAAGGGCGTATTTAACATGACCCGCCATGTGAGCGGGGTGATGATGCGCCAGAAGAGCGGGCGCATCGTCAACATTTCTTCTGTTGCGGGGTTGTATGGAAATCCCGGGCAGTTTAACTATTCTGCGACCAAAGCGGGCGTCATCGGCATGACGCTGACCGCCGCGAAAGAACTTGGTCCGCGCAACATCACAGTCAATGCAGTAGCGCCTGGCTTTATTCGCACCCCAATGACTGACGTTCTCACCGAAGAACAGAAAGCGGCTGCTTTGAAAATGGTTCCGCTTGGGCGTTTTGGTGAACCGGAAGAGATCGCCAATGCGGTTGCGTTCCTGGTTTCAGACGGTGCAGCCTACATCAGCGGGCAGGTCATTGTTGTGGACGGCGCAATGTCAATGTAATTACGGAGGGTAAATATGAAACGGGTTGTCATTACAGGAATGGGGGCAATCACCCCAATTGGAAAGAATCCGGAAGAATTCTGGAAAAGCCTTCAGGAAGGCAGACATGGCATCGCTCCTATTACTTCGTTTGATACTTCAGACATCAATGTAAAACTTGCGGCGGAGGTCAAGGATTTTGACCCGACCGAGTACATCGAGAAAAAAGAAACCCGCCGGACTGACCGGTTCTGTCAGTTCGCGGTCGCGGCTGCTGCTGACGCGATGAAAGACTGCGGCAGTGATTTGAAGGATCTGGATCCATACCGTGTAGGCGTAATCGTAGGCAGCGGCATCGGCGGCCTGCACACGCTGGAAGCGGAGCACATCAAACTCATGGAAAAAGGGCCGGACCGTGTTTCGGTATTCTTCATTCCCATGATGATTTCCAACATGGCTGCCGGTACCATCGCGATGAAAACCGGCTTTAAAGGTGTCAATTTCTGCCCGGTGACCGCTTGTGCGACTTCGACGCACGCTATTGGCGAGGCGTTCCGCGCCATCAAGAACGGATATCTGGACGCCTGCCTGACCGGTGGCAGTGAAGCGACCATCACCAAATTTTCTGTGGCAGGTTTTAATAACATGAAAGCGCTTTCCACCAGCACCGATCCGGACCGCGCATCCATTCCGTTTGACGCACAGCGCGACGGCTTTGTCATGGGCGAGGGCGGCGCGATTCTGGTTCTGGAAGAATTGGAGCACGCAAAAGCGCGCGGCGCGAAGATTTACGCGGAGGTTGTCGGTTACGGCGCCACCTGTGATGCTTATCACATCACCAGCCCTTCTCCGGACGGACAGGCGGCAGCCAAGGCAATGAGCCTTGCCATTGAGGAAGCGGGTCTTGCTCCGGCGGATATTGATTATATCAACGCGCACGGAACCTCTACCCCGCTCAACGATAAATATGAGACGACCGCGATCAAAATCGCGTTTGGCGAAGCGGCAAACAAGGTGGCCATCAGCTCTACCAAGTCGATGACCGGTCATCTGCTGGGCGCTGCGGGAGCAGTCGAAAGCATTGCCTGCGCGTACGCGCTGCGTGACGGGATCATCCCGCCGACCATCGGTTTTCAGCAAGCGGATGAGGAATGTGACCTTGATTATGTGACCGAAGGCGCGCGCAAAGCGGATCTCAAAGCCGCCATCTCCAACTCGCTTGGATTCGGCGGGCACAACGCGACCCTCTGCTTTAAAAAATACGAGGGCTAAACGGTTTCGGTTACCCCTGCGGAGGGGATATCATCACAAGGATGGGTGAGCTATGAAATTAACACTGGAACAGGTGTATGAATTAATGGATAAGCTGGTCTCGACCGGGCTCGGCGAAGTTGAGATCGAAGCGGAAGGCGTAAAAGTAAAACTCAAAGCCAAAGAACCAAAACAGCAGGTCGTACAGGCGGTTTCCGCCGCTCCTGCGGTTTCTGCGGCGGCGGCCCCGGCTCCGGCGGCTGCGGCTCCTTCCGAAGAAAAAGAACTGAGCGGGAAGATCATCAAAAGCCCGATCGTCGGTACCTTTTACCAGGCGTCCGCGCCGGACAAAGAGCCGTTTGTCCGGGTTGGCGACACTGTGCGCAAAGGCGACGTTGTCTTTATCATTGAGTCGATGAAGCTGATGAATGAAGTGGCTAGCGACTATGACGGAACGGTTGCCGAAGTCCTGGTGGAAAACGGCCAGCCGGTGGAATTTGGCCAGCCGATCCTGCGGCTTGAATAAAATGTTTAAGGCACTGAAAACCATGCGGCGCTCCTGTCGTGTGGTTTGCCCTTTTTTCTAGAACGATATGGAAAGGACTGTTTGAAATGGCGTTGCTGAATAAAGAGCAGATCATGGAGATCATCCCGCACAGAGATCCGTTCCTCTTGATTGATGAAGTCATCGCGATGGAACCGGGCAAGAGCTGTACGGCGATTAAACATTTAAAAGAGGATGAATTCTGGTTCAAAGGGCATTTTCCAGGGCATCCGGTGCAGCCGGGTGTGCTCACCATGGAAATGCTGGCGCAGGCAGGCGCGGTATGTATTTTGAGTGTGCCGGAAAACAAAGGGAAAATCGCGTTTTACGCGGGGATTGATAAAGCGCGTTTCCGCCGTCAGGTGCTTCCGGGTGAGACCCTTCGCCTTGAAGTGGAGATCATCAAACAGCGCGGGCCGATCGGCGTTTGCAAGGCGGAAGCGTTTGTGGGCGATGAGCGTGCTGTGAGCGCGGAGATCACCTGCGCACTCGGCAAATAAGCCGCGAGCGGTATTTACATATCGCTTTCTGAAACTGTAAGGAAAGGAATTCCCGAACTATGTTAAGCAAGGTACTCATTGCCAACCGCGGCGAGATTGCGGTGCGTATCATCCGCGCCTGCCGTGAGCTTGGCGTGCAGACGGTGGCTGTTTTTTCGGAAGCGGACCGCGGCGCGCTGCATGCGCAGATTGCGGACGAGGCGATCTGCATTGGCCCGGCGGCAACCAAAGACAGCTATTTGAATATGAAGGCGATCGTTGCGGCGTGCGAGATCACTGGAGCTGATGCGGTTCATCCGGGCTTCGGCTTTCTTTCGGAAAATGCGGTGTTCGCCAACACCTGCAAACGCTGCGGCGTGACGTTTATCGGGCCGAACGCTGAATCGATGGAGCTGATGGGTGATAAAGCCCGCGCGAAAGATACCATGAAAAAAGCCGGTGTCCCGGTCATCCCGGGTTCCGACGGTGTGGTCAAAACGCTGGAGGAAGCGTATGAGATCGCTGATGAGATCGGTTATCCGGTCATGGTAAAAGCGTCGGCAGGCGGCGGAGGACGCGGCATCCGGCTTGTCAAGGAAAAATCGGAACTGGAAAACGCAATGACTTCCGCCAAGCAGGAGGCGCTGCAATTTTTCGGAAATGATGATGTATATCTGGAAAAGGTCGTGGTCAACCCGCGTCACATTGAAGTCCAGATTCTGGCAGATCAGTATGGAAACGTTGTGCATCTGGGTGAACGTGACTGTTCGCTTCAGCGCCGCAATCAGAAGGTTCTGGAAGAGGCTCCCAGCCCGTTTATGACCGAGGAACTCCGGGCGCGGATGGGCGAGGCGGCTGTAAAAGCGGCAAAGGCCTGCGGTTATTGGAATGCCGGTACCATTGAGTTTTTGGTGGATGAAAACCGCAACTTCTACTTTATGGAAATGAATACCCGGATTCAGGTGGAACACCCTATTACCGAGCTGGTTACCGGAATCGATCTTGTAAAACAGCAGATCCTGATTGCGGGCGGAGAAAAGCTTCCGATGAAGCAGGAGGACATTCATCTGACCGGTCATGCGATTGAGTGCCGCATCAACGCGGAAAATCCGAAATACAACTTCCGCCCGTCTCCGGGGCGGATCACGGCGCTGCATATGCCGGGCGGCCCCGGTGTGCGGATCGACAGCGCGGTGTATCAGGGGTATGAAATCACCCCGTATTATGACAATATGATCGCTAAGCTGATTGCCTACGCGCCGGACCGGCAGCAGGCGATCCAGAAGATGAAATGGGCGCTTGCGGAATTTCTGGTTGAGGGCGTTGACACCAATATTGATTTTCAGCTTGCCCTGATCCGTGACCCGGATTTTGAAGCGGCTCATTATGATAACGGTTTTTTGAACCGGAAGGATTTGACCAAATGACAAGTGAGGTGAAAGCGGTTTGTTAGAAGATCTGTTTAAAATTGTAAAGACCCGTACGGCGCAGGAACCGAAACAGCCGGCGAAAAAGGTGAACATCCCTTCGAATCTGCTGTTTAAATGTCCGCGCTGCGGAAAGGTTGCTTTTGTAGAGGATTTTGAAGCAAACCACAAGGTGTGCGACGGATGCGGCTACCATGCCCGCCTGAGTGCTCCGGAACGCCTTGCGGTCACGGTGGATAAAGGCAGTTTTGTGGAATATGACGCGGATATGCAGAGCCTCAACCCCCTTGGATTTGACCAGTATGAAAACAAGGTGGAACAGCTGCAGCAGAGCACCGGATTAAAAGACGCGGTCATCACCGGGGAATGCACCATCCGCGGGGAAAAGGCGGTTATCGCCATTATGGATTCCCGCTTTATGATGGCTTCCATGGGTTCGGTGGTCGGCGAAAAGATCACCCGTGCATTTGAACGGGCTTCCGAAAAGAAGCTGCCGGTCATCATCTTCTCGGCGTCCGGCGGCGCCCGGATGCAGGAAGGCATCATTTCCCTCATGCAGATGGCGAAAACCTCTGCGGCGGCGGCACGGCACAGCGACAAAGGCCTGCTTTATATCACCGTGCTCACCGACCCGACCACCGGCGGCGTGACCGCTTCGTTTGCCTCGCTGGGCGATATCATCATCGCCGAACCGAAGGTTTTGGTGGGATTTGCGGGGCGCCGGGTCATTGAAGGGACCATCCGCCAGCATCTGCCGGATGATTTCCAGTCGGCGGAGTTTTTGCTGGAACACGGATTTGCGGACATGATCGTCGGGCGGGATAAGATGTGCCGGACACTGTCGCATCTCATCCGTCTGCATAAGAACGGAGGTGCCAGATGAACACGAGAACCGCTTGGGAGCGGATGGAGGTCATTCGTGAAAAGAACCGTCCGACCATCAACGATTATATCCCGCTCCTGTTTGATGAGTATTTTGAAATGCACGGCGACCGTCTGTTTGGTGACGACGGCGCTATTACCGGCGGCGTTGCCAGCTTCTGCGGCCGGCCGGTCACAGTAATCGCCCAGGTCAAGGGGCGCAACTTAAACGAAAACAAGGCGTGCAATTTTGCCATGCCCCATCCGGAAGGATACCGCAAGGCACTCCGCCTTGCGCGGCAGGCGGAAAAATTCCACCGGCCGATCATCTGCTTTATTGACACACCGGGCGCGTTCTGCGGTATCGGCGCTGAGGAACGGGGCCAGGGCGAGGCGATTGCCCGCAATATGTACGAGTTCGCCGGGCTGAAGACCCCCATTGTTTCCATTGTGCTGGGTGAAGGCGGAAGCGGCGGCGCTTTGGCACTGGGTGTTTGCGATGAACTTGCCATGATGGAAAACGCTCTTTATTCGGTCATCTCCCCCCGCGGATGCGCGAGCATCCTTTGGAAAGACGCTTCGCGTGAGAAAGAAGCGGCGGAGGTTCTGAAGATTACGGCGGAGGATCTGGTCGGTTTCGGAGTGGCGGAAGCCATCATTCCGGAAGCCAACGGAGACGCTTCCACCAGCGCGGAAGAGACAGCCGAACAGATTTCACAATATCTTGAGGAAACCTTAGAAAAATTATCCAAAATAGATATTGATATTTTGCTGGAGAGTCGTTATAATAAGTTCAGAAAAATCGGCGTGTTTACTGAGTAAAAGCCGTTTTAATATTGGTTCCAAGTAAGGTGTTGGAAAAATTTGAGGAGGATATGTATGGTATTCGAAAAGGTAAAGAAAATTTTGATGGATCAGCTCGACGTAGAGGAAGAAAAAGTAACTGCTGACGCTTCCATTACTGAAGATCTTGGTGCGGATTCTCTCGACTTTGTCGACCTCGTTATGTCTCTTGAAGAAGAATTTGATGTTGAGATTCCGGATGATCAGGTTGAGAACATCAAAACCGTTGGCGATATCGTGAAATACATCGAAGACAACGCATAAGTTTAACTGTTGTGCAAAACGCCTCTGTGATAAAACAGAGGCGTTTTTTATATATTACAGGGAAGATTCCCTCCAGAGTGTACAGTGGTTTTATGTGCCAAAAAAGAAGTTGAGTAAGAAGGCAAATCTCCCTTGACATTTGTGCATATGCTCATTATAATGAAGTTGTGCATATGCCCAAAATAACATACAGGAGGTGTGCCGGGTGCCAAGGGGTGCGAGATGCAGGCGTGTCTGCGCAGAGCCGCAGTGCAGGGTGTTTTCCCCCGAACGCGGCGCGGGACAGCCTGTTTTAATGTCAGTTGAGGAACTGGAGGCAGTGCGGTTATGTGACCTGGAGGGGATGGATCAGGAATCCGCCGCGGCGCAGATGAATGTTTCGCGCGGGACCCTGCAGCGGGTGCTGTATGCCGCGCGCAAACACATGGCGGAAGCCATCGTTCTGGGAAAGGGCCTCAACATTGAGGGCGGAAATTACGAAGTGGCAGACCGGGAATGCGCGGCACACGGTTGCTGCAGCCACTGCCGGTTTGAACCAAGAGGAGAAGATGAAAATGAGTGAAAGCTGTAATCATGACTGCGGTTCCTGCAGCCAGAACTGCGGGGAACGTCAGGCGGAGAGCATGTACTTTAACCTGAATTCCATGAGCTCGGTCAAAAAAGTGATCGGCGTTGTATCCGGTAAGGGCGGCGTTGGAAAGTCCATGGTCACTTCCATGCTGGCGGTGCTGATGAACCGCCGCGGGCACCACACTGCTGTTCTGGATGCGGACGTGACCGGTCCGTCGATTCCGAAAGCGTTCGGAATCAAAGAGAAAGCTATGCCGAACGAATTCGGTCTGCTTCCGGCAAAGAGCAAGACCGGGGTTGATATTATGTCGGTCAACCTTCTTCTGGAAAACGATACCGACCCGGTCATCTGGCGCGGGCCGATCCTTGCGGGTGTGGTCAAACAGTTCTGGGAGGATGTTATCTGGCAGGATGTCGATTACATGTTTGTTGATATGCCTCCGGGAACCGGCGATGTTCCGCTCACCGTGTTCCAGTCTCTGCCGCTGGATGGAATCATTGTGGTTGCGTCCCCGCAGGAACTGGTTTCGATGATCGTGGAAAAAGCGGTGAACATGGCGAAGATGATGAATATCCCCATTCTGGGCGTAGTGGAAAACATGAGCTACATCCAGTGCCCGGACTGCGGCAAGAAGATTGCTCTGTTCGGCGAAAGCCATGTGGATGAAGCCGCAGCGGCAAACGGGCTGAAGGTGCTCGCCAAGCTGCCGATTGATCCGGCGGTCGCCAAAGCGGCGGACAGCGGCGTGATCGAGCTGTTTGAAGGAGACTGGCTGGACGGCGCGGCCGACCTGATCGAGTCGCTTTAAGAGTCAGGCTGTTTTTGAGTGATTGTGTTTTTGGAGGAATGAACCATGGTACTGGCAGTTACGGCGGAAGGCAATGAGATCTTCCAGCATTTCGGACATACAAAGATGTTTAAGCTCTTTACAGTTGAGGATGGCAAGGTGGTTTCCCGCTCCGATTTGGATACGTCCATGAGCGGGCACGAAGCACTTGCGGTCATTCTCAGACAGAACGGCGTTTCACTGCTCATCTGCGGCGGAATCGGCGGCGGCGCGAAAATGGCGCTGCAGGCAGCGGGCATTGAGCTAATCGCGGGCGCGAAAGGCGACATTGAGACCGCGGTGCAGGAATATCTTGCCGGCCGGCTTCAGAATGACCCGACTGTGCAGTGCAGTCATCACCATCACGGTGAAGAGGGCGGTCACACCTGCGGGCATCACGCGGGCGGTCATTGCGGTCACCACGAATAAGAAAGACAAAAAACACCTGCGCGGTTGCGCAGGTGTTTTTTCGCTGAATTACACTTTTTCCACCGGGACCCAGATTTCACTGTAAGTGACCTTTGTTCCTTCGGTTGGCGCCGCATACATTTCAATGCTGTAGTTTCCGGCGAGCTTATAGTTTTTGCAGGATGGGAGCCTGTCTCTTATACACATCTCCGAGCCCACGAGACCGGAGCCTATCTCGT
>USBI01000020.1 GCA_900552945.1 uncultured Oscillospiraceae bacterium | reverse complement strand
AAGAGACAGGCTTTATGTGGGATTATTCATCACATAAAGCCGGCCACCACACCAAACACCAGCGCAAATACTTCGCGCTCCTGCATGGAAACCGCTACGACAAAAGGTACGATTAACACTGGAAGGATCTCAAACACTGCGTGCAGCGTAACCGTCGTCTGCAAAACGAACAAAACAAACAGCAGTAAAAAATAGATGATCCATTTCCATATCTGGGCCGTTACTTTTCTCATCGGCTTCATTGGGTTTCCCCTTCCTGACTCTTGCCGAAGAAATCGGTCACAACATACACTTCTTTAACCGAACCAATATCAAACGTCGGCGTTACCGTCGTGTAGGAAGTAATGCCATGTTCCTCAACCTGCAGCTTTCCGGCTTTGCCAATGACGATGTTTTTCGGGAACAGGCCGCCGGACCCGGAGGTGACAATGATATCGCCCTCCTCAATGCTGCTGTTCTCATCCAAATAAGAAAGCTGACACTGGTTCTTCCCGGCAAGATCGACCGTACCGGATACGATCCCAATCTCACCGCTTCCCTGTTCGATTGCCCCAACCTGCAACTCAGGGCTTAAGATTGTTGTCACCTTTGAGTAGACTTCACCCACTTCGGTGACAACGCCGACCAGCCCTTCCGATGTGATGACCGTGTCACGGTAATGAATTCCATGCAGGGAACCCTTGTCAATGGTAAATGCTCCAAACCGTTCGGAAGGATCACGCCCAACCACGGTGGCCGCAACCATCGTGCGGGTGTCGTCCTCATCCATCACGCCGGTCATCTGCTGAAGCGTTTCGTTTTCACGCTTGATTTCATCGTAATCCGCCATCTGCTCACGAAGCTGCGCGATCTCTTCACGCAGTTCCTCGTTCTGGCGCTGATATTCGCTTGCGTTCACAAATTTCCCGAAAAAATCGGTAGCCGTCTCCGAAAGATACGAAGACAGCTTTTGAAACGGCGCTGCAACAGTGCCAATTATTTGTGAAGTCACGGTTGAAAAACCGTTTTGTGAAATGGCGTAGATCATAAATCCAAGCAGAAGCGCCAGAATGAGCAACACCACTTTAAAAAACTTACTGCGGAAAAATTCGCGCATCGCAGCCTCCTGAACCGATTATCCCCCATACGGGAAACTGATAATTAATAGCGCGGCATGTCCTCAGAAAGAACATCGTACAGTTTGTCACTGTTTTCAAGAACCATGCCGGTTCCCTGCGCAACACAGTCAAGCGGATTTTCCGCAACATGCACCGGCATACCGGTCTCGTTGTGAATCAGGATATCCAACCCGCGGAGCAGAGCGCCGCCGCCGGTGAGCATAATGCCGTCGTCAATGATATCCGCCGCAAGTTCCGGCGGGGTTTTTTCCAGAGTTTCTTTGATCGCCTCGACCACACGCTGCAGCGGCTCTTCCAGCGCTTCGCGCACCTCTTCGGAGGTAACGGTGAGGTTTTCCGGCAGACCGTTTAACAGATTGCGGCCTTTTACGTCCATGCTGCGCTCTTCTTCCAGCGGATATGCCGAACCGATCTCCAGCTTGATGTTCTCTGCGGTGCGTTCACCGATGAGAAGGTTGTATTTGCGTTTCAAATAATCGATGATCGACTGGTCAAATTCGTCACCTGCTACGCGGACCGAACGGGACGCGACGATGCCGCCCAGAGAGATGACCGCAACTTCTGCCGTACCGCCGCCGATATCAACGACCATGCTTCCGCGCGGCTCCGCGACCGGAAGCCCAGCACCGATAGCCGCAGCCATAGGTTCTTCAATGATAGCAACCTTTTTTGCTCCTGCACGTTCCGCGGACTCTTTGACCGCGCGGCGCTCAACCGCCGTAACGCCCGAAGGAACACAGATGATGATGCGCGGCTTTGCGAACCCTTTTGCCAGCGCTTTGCGGATAAACTCCTGCAGCATGGCAGTGGTTACCTCAAAATCCGCGATAACGCCGTCTTTGAGCGGGCGGACCGCCACGATCGAACCCGGCGTTCTGCCGATAACGTCTTTCGCTTCCTGACCGACCGAACGGACCGTATTTGTGCGGGTATCCACCGCGACGACCGAAGGCTCGCGGATGATGATGCCTTTGCCTCTCATATAAATCAAGGTATTTGCTGTACCAAGGTCAATTCCAATGTCACGTGAAAACATGTTTGTTTTCCCCTTTCTATCCACTTCTCACATGGGTCATCCATGCTTTTTTCACTCCATCCCCGCAAAAAGGGGAGTATATCAGTATTATTATAACCTCATAGAGGGAAATTCTCAATAAAAATTTTCAGAAAATTTGTTAATAATGTAGAATTTATCCTTTTCCAGTGGATCCAAAGCCGCCTTCACCCCGTTCGGTCTCATCCAGCAGATCGGTTTCGACCAATTCCGGCAAAACGACCGGAGTCACGATGAGCTGCGCCACCCGCTCAAACGGAGCGATCTCATATGCTTCATCCCCAATGTTCGCAAGGTTGACCAGAACCTCGCCCCGGTAATCGCTGTCGATCACTCCCACGCAGTTTGCAGGAATGATGCCGTGCTTAGTGGCAAGGCCGCTGCGGGCATACACCAGCGCCGCATAATCGGCAGAGGGAAGCGCAATCGCGATCCCGGTGGGGATGCAGATACGCTTGCCCGGCTCCACCCGCACCGAATGCTCCAGCAGCGCGTACAGATCATACCCCGCACTGCCGGAGGTTGCCCGCTGGGGAATCTTTGCGCGCGGGTCCAGCTTCTTTATGAGTAACTGCATGAAATATGCTCCTTTTTTCTTCTCATTCAATCCCGCGGTAATAAAGCCCGCGGGTAAAATCGCCGGTCAGTTTAGACTGGGTGCGGTACGCCTCAAACACGCGAGCGCAGTCATCCGGCGTTTCTTTGGTAAAATACAGCAGCAGAAAATCAGCGGTGGCAAGGTCACGGTATTTGTCCGAAAGCACAACCGGCTTGCAATTGAGCAGCTGGGCTGTTTCGCCGTTGCAGCTGAGCGGGAACCGGTTGCCCAGCCGGTCGGTCAACACACTTTTCCCGCCGCAGACTTTGCAGCCCTTTCGCGCCCGCACCGGACAGTTGCGGAAGACCATGAGCGGCAGTCTGCCATAGGCCACCAATCCCAGAGGGACCGGTGCATGCAGCCGGGAAAACTGGCTGAATTTCATCTCATAGGAAGCAATCAGCTCCCGCGCCCCCATCTCCGCCAACGCCCCCGCCGCACAGGAATTGGTGAGGTTCAGCCCAAATCCGCCGGATGGGCGCAGGCCGCGCTCACCCGCTAAAACAAACTGCCCCACATTCTGGCACAGTACGTTTGAAAAACCGGCCTGTGCAACTTCATCCAGCTTTTTGCAAAGCGAGGGCTCATCAAAGCAGGCACGGGGAAGTTCGCAGACAAGCCGCTTTGCAAACGGCTCCAGTTCTTTCCGGTGCGCGCAAACCTCATCCACCGGAAGATAAACAATACCCTGCCAGTCCGGCAGCCGCTCCAGCGTATCCATGCACTGGTTAAACCCGGCAAAGCGCAGCCGCAGAGAGGCGCCTCCTTCCGGATAGCACCCGGTAAAAGCCGGCACGCCACTTTCCTGAAAACGGCGCGGGACCGGTTTGGAGCGAATCTCATCCAGCTGTGCTACCGCTTCCCGCCGCAGTGCGTTGACCGCGGAGGCAGGCAGCATGAGCCCGTCATCCGCAGAAAAAGATAATGCGCTTAAATAGTAAGGCGTGCCGCCCAGCTTGCCCAAAAGCTGCTCGGCCCGTTCCCGGGTGAGCGGCGCCGTTTTCGCGGGTTCCGATTCCGCCCCGATCACCTCCACCCGGTTTTCATCCAGGTCAGAAGCTATAAGGCGCGCAGGGGCGCCCTGAACGAGGGTGAGCGACATCTCAAGCGGCACTCTGGGTACGACCGTGCGGTTCTGAGCGGCCAGTTTTCCCAGCACACCCTGCGCCGCCGTGACATCCTCACGGGAGCGCACGCCGAACATATCCCGGTCGCGGCGGGCGTCCAAATAACCGTTTGTAAATCCGCCGCGGGAGAACACCGAACGAAGGCTTTCCACATCCGGAGTACCACCCTCCAGCTTTTCCCGCACTGCACGAACGGCGGCGCCTACATATTCCGGGCGTTTCATCCGCCCTTCAATCTTAAAAGAATCCACTCCCGCCTCAGCCAGCGCGGAAAGCTGTTCCAGCGCGCAGAGGTCTTTGAGCGAGAGATCAGCCGAACCGGAAGCATCCACCGAAAACGGCAGACGGCAGGGCTGTGCGCAGCCGCCCCGGTTGGCACTGCGCGAACCGATCATTGCACTCAGGGTGCACTGACCGGACACACACATGCACAGCGCGCCATGCACAAATACCTCCAGCTCCAGATCGGTCTGCGCCGCGATGGCGCGAATCTCTTCAAGCGACAGCTCACGCGCCAGCACCGCGCGGGAAAATCCCAGCCGCTTTGCCTGCTCCACCCCTGAAAGGGAGGTGATGCTCATCTGAGTAGACGCGTGGCGCGGAATATCCGGAGCCCAGCGCCGGAGCAGTTCCGCCACACCGAGGTCTTGCACGATAAACGCGTCCACCCCCGCTTCACAGGCGGTGCGGACACATTCTTCCAGCGCGGGCAGTTCTTCATCAAACACCACGGTATTGACCGCCTGATGCACCTTCACCCCATGCCGGTGGCAGAGCGAGACCGCGCGTGCAAGCTCTTCCCCGTCAAAATTTGCGGCGGAAGCACGGGCGGAAAAACTTTTCTGCCCCAGATAAACCGCGTCCGCGCCGCTGTTGACCGCGGCCTCAAGCGCCTCAAAGCTGCCGGCGGGGGCCAATATTTCAGGATGTTTCATCTTACTTCTTATCTTTCCCGTCAATGTCCAGCCGCAGCTGTTTCAAGCCGAGTTCGGTCTGGAGCAGGTCGATCTCCCGGTCCTTCTCCTCCAGCTGACGGCGCAGATCATCCGCCTCCGCGCGCGCCTTGCCCGCTTCCTCCACATAATTGCGGATCTCACCGCGGATGTTGTCGATGTTGGAAGTGGTCTTATAGCTATCATCCATCAGCGAAAGGCCGACTAAGATCGCCGCAGACGAAAGGGAGATGACGTCGCTCGTCTCCATCATGTCAGAGATCCGCCGGTCGAGCCGGGCGGCAAGCTGGCGGACATAGTCCGGCGATTCATCGGTCTGCAAGGTATATTCTTTTCCGCATATGGTAATGGTCACGCGGTTGTTTTCGTTCATCATTTATCTTCACCTGCTTTGTCGTTACGCTGTGTATTGTCTGCTCTTTTTCAAAGGCGCTTCAAACCTGTCACAGCAATCCTTTGAGTTTTGCTGTGCGCAGTACGGCGATCTGGGTCTTGGCGTCCGGCAGTTCGCCGGCAAGCGCCATCTCCAGCAGTTTTTGAAGCGGAATTTTTTCCACCTCCAGGAACTCCCCGTCGTCCAGCTTCTGTTCGATCATCTCAAGCCCTTCCGCTAAGTAGACGTAAATGATCTCGCTGTCATACGCCGGTGTGGGTAAAATCTTGCCCAAATCGGTATAGCGCTGTGCTTTTAAGCCGATCTCCTCGTGCAGTTCCCGTTTGCCGCAGTCGAGCGGGTCTTCCCCTTCCAGCTTGCCGGCGGGAATCTCCAGCACAACTTCGCCGGCTCCGTAACGGAACTGGCGCACCATATAAACGTTTTGATCATCATCCAGCGGGAGAACGCCCACACCGCCGGGGTGTTCCACCAGCTCCCGCAGGCTTTCACGGCCGTCCGGCAAGCGGACGGTGTCCCGTCTGAGATTGACGATCTTTCCTTTGTAAACGGTTTGTTTTTCAAGCAGAGTTTCTTTGAGTTCCATACTGCTCACCTTCCCTGATCATAAACGGGAACCAGTTCCCGCAATCATCCATACTACCTTTTATTATCACATAAATGCGCCCGGAGTTCAATATAATGTTGTTGCCAGAATTTATTTCTTTTTACAAGTTTTTTACCGGAGGAGCCACTTGCCATGTTTGAAAATTTATTCTCTGCCGAACACTGCGGCGCCGCGCTGGAAGCACTGCTGCAGGAACGCAAAACAGCCTGCCCGCAAATGCAGATCGTCCCGTTTGGGAAAAGCAGCTGCGGACAAAAGCTGTATGCGGCTGCCCTTGGAAGATTAAAAAACCCCGTTTTGTTCGTGGGCGGGCTTTCCGCGCAGGACCGGATGAGTACCCTCCTGCTGCTTCGGTTTTTGTGGGATATGACCAACCGTGACGATCCAAGCAGCCCCTGTCAAAGCGCCAGCCTGCAAAAATTTTTTGAGTATTGCGGAGTGCTCATCCTACCGCTGTTAAACCCGGATGGATTTGACATCGCCCGCGGAGGCCCGGAAACTGCCGGAGCGCTGGCGCCCCTTTCCGCCCATGCCATGCAGAATGATCCGGCGCCGTGGGAAGCAAACGCCGCAGGCACCTCCTTAAAACACAACTTCAACGCCGCTTTTCCTTATGATACCGCCCGGTCCATGCACGCGAGCCCTTCCGGTTTTCCGGGGACCCGCCCCGAAAGCGAAGCGGAAACCAAAGCGCTTGTACGGTTCACCGCCTCGTTCCACCCCAAGCGGGTGATCGAACTGCGCACCCCCGGTGAAACGGTCGCGGTATCCCTTGGGCGGTATGCTCCCGCTTCCGCGGGCATCAGCCGGGAGATCATCGCAAACTCCTGCGGCTACCGTCTTCTTCCCCCCGAAGATGGATTTGAACGCGGCAGCTTTAAAGACTGGTTCGCGCAGGCAGGCGGCAAAGAGGGTTACACCATCTGCGCGGGTTGTTCCTCCCCGGTCCCGGACGACGACCTGGAACCGCTGTACACCCGCTTGATGCAAACCTTTCTGCTGTGTATGGTGGTTTGATTCACCGGTTTTATTCAAGCAAACAAAAAGCACCCCGCAGGCCGTTTGACCTGCGGGGTGCTGCCTTTTTATGATAGAACCGGACGTCAAGCCATTACGCCCCAAACAACGTCCTGCGAAGCAAAGGATGCTTCCGGTGCGGAGAATAAAGCGCTTCTTCTTCCCCGGAAAGCAGCTGCTGCGCCGCGATCTGTGCCGTGAGCGGATTTTCCGGCCCGCTCTCCATGCAGAAGAACACATGGTCATATTCCTCATGCCGGCCGATGACCGGAAGCATATCTGCCGTACAGCCGTACACGCTCACCGAACAATGGTCCGCTTCCAGTTCTTCCGCGCCGTAATAGATGTTTTGCAGGATTTTTAAAAGCTTAGCCGCATGCAGTTCCTCCAGACGGTCATTACCGGGCAGTTTCATCAGCCGATGGTCACCGCCGCCCAGCAGGCTGTCCGCTCCGCTGATGAGCAAACGGTCATCCGGAAGAGCGCGGATATGGAACCCGCTGCCCTCCTCGCCGCGCAGCACCGTAGCATGCCCATAACCCGAAAGCCCTTTCACCGGTTTCGTGACCACCAAAAAGCTGGTCTTTTTGCTGATATACCGGTGGAGATACTCGTTCTGGTCCATACCGGTGGCAAGCACAAGGCAGTCGGCTTCCACTTTATGAAGGGTATCGGTCGTGACCGTCGCTTTCCCGTGAGACAAATCCACATCCACCGCGCGGGTCCGTTCAAAGCAACGAAGCCCATACTGCTTGCAGGCCTGTTTCACCAACGCCTGACAGAACCGGTAAGGGTCCAGCACCGCGGCAAGCCCTTTGGAAAGCACCCCGTCTCCCACCGGGAATGGGTACCGCTCCCGCGCGGAAGTCTTGTCCAGATATTCCACAGAATAACCATTGTGCCGCCGCAGCAGATATTCGGTGTGAAAGAAATCCTCATGCCCGTTTCCGGCGGCAAAGCTGAGCAGGTCACAGCGCTCAAAGCCAGTCTCTTCTCCCAGTTCAGCGCAAAGTGCTTCCACATCCTCAAGCGCCTGCCGATAGTTTTGCAAGCACCGGGACGCCGCGCCTCGGCCGATCCGCTTGCCCAACTGGACAAAGGAAAAATTCCCGTCGTATTCCAGAATGCCTGTCCCATATGCGCAGCCGCCGTATCCCACCGGCTGTTCGGTGATCAGGCAGGTGCGCGCACCGGACTGTGCAAGCCGGTAAGCAAGCAGGGAACCGGTCATTCCGCCTCCCAATACAAGATATTCACAGTTCTCATCCTCCGCCAGCCACGGATACCGCCGAAGCGGCAGACTGCCGGCGAGCCAATACGGCATTTTATATCGGTCAGACATGAATAGACCTCCCTGTTTTTTCTCAATCCTTCCCGCACTGCGGCGGTCCTTCTATCAAAGAGTATACGCTGTTGCAGGGAAAGTTATTCCATTGCGGCGGATTTTTTCGCACAGAGAGGCGCTTTTATTATACAAAATGTATTTTATTTTTTATTTATACAAAATTTCGCATAATTCCATACAGCACAAAGAAAAACAGCGCTGCCGGAGCCAATATGTAAAAGGCAATACGGACTTTATGGGCATATGGCTTCATTCGCGTAAAAAACGCGGCAAGCAGTGCAAAAAAGGCAAGCCACACAAAAACCGCCGCCAATAATCCAAACGGGTTCATTTTGCAGCCTCCTTTTTTCCAACCGGAGACAACGCGACCAGTTTCCCCCCAAACACGATAAAACAGTACTCAAACGGGGAAAGCATCCGCCGCCCGGTGAGCTTGCGCACAAGAATCACGACAAGGTCAGAAACGAGCAGGACGGCAAGAATGGGAACCAGCGCAAACGCGACGACCGGATTATATGCCGCCGCAGACGCAAAGTCACCGTGCAGCAGGCTTACAACGGCACGGGTCGAGCCGCATGAAGGGCATTCCACCCCAAAATGGGTCACAAACATACAGGGCATGACGTTGCTTTGCAGCAGTTCTTCACCAAACAACACGGCAAACAATACGAGCGCCCACAGCAGTATCCGCACTCCCATTGCCACTCTTAAATAAACACGATTTGGCATAATTCCTCCTGTTTCAACTTGTCGTTGGATTCTCCCATTGAAATTATGGCGATTTTCTATTATAATAGGAAAAAATGTCTTCATTTTCCGGCAATGGCCGGTAACATATTGGAAAGGAGTTTTGGCATGAACTCAAATCCATACCAAACCCCCGGGCCGATGCCGCCTCAATGGCAGCCAATGCCTCCCCAAAAGCCACAAAATAACGGAACCAGCGGCCTTGCAATTGCCTCTCTGGTTTTAGGCATCATCGGGCTGCTTCTGCATTTTATCTGCCTGACGTTTATTTCGGTCTTTCTTTGCATTCTTGGATTTATTTTCGGGCTTGTCTCGCTTCGCTCTTCCCAGAAAGGCATGGCGGTGGCAGGCGTTATCCTCAACACCATATCACTTGTCATCTGCATTGTTGTTTTTCTGGCATTTATGGGAATGCTTGGGTATGTAAACACCACCGATTTCAACTATTATTTCTTTTACGACCTTGGCAATCTGTTTGGCGGCGGAAATTATTATTAATCCGTTTTGCCGGCAGCATCATTCGCCATAACACGAGCGGGCTGTGTGGCAGCGCGTGGGAATTTTCCCCGTGAGGAAAGTCCGGGCATCACAGGACAGGATAGCTGCTAACCGCAGCCGAAGGCGACTTCAGGGCAAGTGCAACAGAGATATACCGCCGCGGTTTTCCGCGGTAAGGGTGGAAAGGCGAGGTAAGAGCTCACCGCCGGCGCAGGAGACTGTTCCGGCCTGTAAACCCTATCCGATGCAACGCCGAACGCACGAATCCGCTGGTCCGGCGGTCACCAGTGCAACGGGCGGCACCGAGCACACGCGGCGACGCGGTGCCAAGATAGATTGCCACACTCGACAGAACCCGGCTTACAGGCCCGCTCGTTTTATGATAACCGATTTACCGGTGCGTACGCACCGGTTTTTTTCATGCCCGAACCGGTCTTTGCGCCGGGTTTTCCCTTCACAGCCGCCGATAATTCGGAATTTTATTATACCAATTGTATTTATTTTGACTATTTATACAATTATAAATCTTTCCGCATGGGTACATGAGGGCAGTATTCATCCAGATACTCATCACCGCAAACCTCATACCCGCATTTTTCGTAAAACGAAGCCGCCCGGCACTGGGCTCCCAGCGCAAGGTACCGGCCCCCCTGCTCCCGGCAGAACCGTTCTGCTTCGCAAAGCAGTTCCCGGCCCAGTCCTTTGCCCCGCTCAGACCGCGAAACGCAGATTCGGCCGATGTGGTATTCCTTACGGCTTTTCGCGGGCTCATCCTCAAAAAACACCCGCGCTGCTGCGAGTACGGCATCGCCATCCACCGCCAAAAGATGCCAGGCGCGGCTGTCAATTTCGTCAAATTCATTTTCAAAGCCCTGCTCATCAACAAAAACAGCTTTGCGCAGCGCATAACATTGTTCCACACGCGGGTCATCCGCGGTCAGCCATAAAAATTCCGGTCGGTTATTCATCCTGTTCCTCCTGCCTGCTTCCGGAACCATCCGCCAAAAAGAAAAGGCAGAAACGGTACTCCGGCTTTCTTTGCCATTATACCATTTCTGCCCGCAGGCTTCAATGTTCAAACCAGCGTGAGCGCCCACAATCCCGCAACACCGGGCACCCCCAGCACGGCGGACGCCGCCAGCGTATACAAATTCACCGGAACCGCAACGCCGCACAGTGAAACGCCTCCCAGCGCGATGAGCCCTCCTGCCGCGCTCATCAGGCCGGTGCGAAGCGGGTGCCTGCACCGTTTGCAGACGATGAGCACGCAGACCCCGCAGAACAGCAGATATCCTGTCAACAAAATCGAACTCATTTCCAAAGCTGTCACATTCCTTTCTCTCAGCGAAGTCCGTGGAGCACTCCCTGCTCGCGTGCCTTCCGGATGAGATACCCATACCGGCTTTCCAGCGAACCGATTTCCAGAATTGCCGATTCAATCATCCGATCGTCTTCGGCGTATTCAAACGCGCAGTACGCGCTGTCCAGCCGCAGACGAACGTCCTTCATTTCTTCCAGCAGTTTTCGGGAACGTTCTTCTTTTTCATCCATTACATTGCCTTTCGCCGCCGTTTTGATAAAATGAACTGCCTGCCAAACGACTCCTTCCATGTGCTGTCACCTCTTTACCAATAGTTTACTCTGGTACTATTGGTAAATATGCCTGTCTTTATACGCGGCCGCTTTATTTTAATCAGCAACCCTACCGCCGGATGGTACGGTTTTCCATCAAACAAAAACCCGCCGCAGAAAAAACATCTGCGGCGGGGTTTAACGAATATCATATCACAGCTCAAAATCGGTCCGGTCAAAGTTCAGGATGCGGCGGGCGGCCGAATTGATTCCGTAACAGTTGCCCTCATTCCCCTGCGGATAGCTGCACGGCGTTACCGGGACCGGCGGACAGTCCGCACAGCGCAGAACCACCGCTCGGTCCGGAGCAAGCGAAACAGAAAATCCACCGCCGGAAAGCGGTGAAACGGACGACCCTTCCTCACAGCTGATGACGGCATCCTCGCCAAGTGTATCCGCATGAAGTGTGACCGTCTGCGCCAGAGAGGAGCACAACCGTACAAACACCGTTTTCCCATCCCGGCGGACGGCGGTGACCTCCACCCTCCCATCCGCCATCAAACGGTCAAAGCAGCAGTCCCGCCACAGGTCGGGCACGGCGGGAAATACCCGTACCGTACCTGGTTCGCTTTGCAGCAGCATATCTAGAATTGACTGCGCCGCCGAAAAAGGCGTTTCAATGACCGGCCCGGACTCTTTGTACAAGGTATTCGGGCGGAGAAAATCCGTCCAAAGGCCGGTGAGGTACCGAAGCGCGTCGTTTCCTTTCCCAAGCAGGGCGGAAATAGACGCCGCACCGGTGCAGGAATAACCCCGCAGACACTCTGGCATGCTCTGCCAGTGAGCAAGCGAACGCTCCGCTATCTGCCGTTCCTCCGGACGAGACAAATCCAGCAGTTTCAGCGGATAAATCATCAGCAGATGAGAGTAATGCCGGTGAGACTGGGCATACGGCAGGTCTTTTCCAATGTAAAAACCCTGTTCCGTGTCACCCGGATAATCGCAGAGATGCTGTTCCATCCGCGTGAGTTTTTCTGTTTGAGCACTCTTTTCCCCCAAAAGGCGTTCAATCTCCCGCAAGGTGCCCACACCCCAGCGAAAGAGCGAAAGGGTGTAGTTGCAGTCCTCCGGCACGCCGTTGGGATACTCCGGCGAAGCGGTAGGAGCAAGATGATACACGCCGGAAACATCCGGCGCCATAAAGTGGCTTAAAAAGGTGACGGCGCGCAGTAAAACAGGGTAAATTTGACGGGGGATGGTTTCATCCATGCTGTGCCGGTAGACAAGCCAGCAGTTGTGCAGTGCCCAAACAAGATTGGCAACTTCGGAATGACCGCCGCAAGCCGCGGGGTCTGCGACCTCGCTGATACAGCCGGGCGCCGCCGCGGTGCCGATGGCGGCGGAGTCCTCCCGGTAGGGCTCCGGCACCGCCTGGATGAGCTGTTCCAGATGATCGCACAGCTCCCGCACAAGCGGCATACCAAGTTCGGCATGCCCGGAGCCGCAGCAGAGCTCCAGCCGTAAAGCTGACTCTGTTTCATCCCGGAAAATCAGGGTTCCCATCACACCATTTCCCAGAAAAATGCCTTTATCCCATGCAGTAGGGAGCTCATCCCACACCAGATCCTGACGGGACAAAAACGCTTTCCAGTCAATGGAGCTGACCTGTTTCATTTTTCTACCTCCCATAATACCGCTTGGTTTATCAGGTTATTATACATGACCATGCAGGTGGAAACAACGGCTTTTTTTCAGCCGTTCCTGTCTTTTTTTGCTGTTTTGCAAAATTTTACCGGCGACTCCAAACAAAACATTCCAAACAAAAACCGCCGCAGGAAACACCTGCGGCGGCAAATTTTTTCGATTTAGCTCATTTGAATGTTTTTCGGGCTGTAACGGTTTACCGCACTATCATTCGTGGTGATGACAATGCCGGAAACCGCTTCATCCAGTTTCTGCTCGAAACTGTCGGCACAAACTTCACGCAGCAGAGAAGACCGATTTTCCTCAAACAATTCCTCGTCAGCGGTCAAATCGTACCGAATCGCAAGATACGCATACGTCTCACCTTCATAATCGGTATACGGCACGCCGTACTGGGTCTGCTCAAAAGTCGTTTCAATAAAATGATCCATATAGGTACCAGTGTTGTTTTTGTTAAGCAGGGTAACATTCCGGTTTGCATCAGATGTATCCGGCGTATAGGTGTTTGTTATACCCATCTGCTCCCAAATAACGGGGATGTACGCATCAATGATGCTGTCAAAATCTTCGCCTTTGTTGAGCTTGGTGATATAGCTTTCGACCTCTTCTTTCAGGTCTTCATCCGATTTATCTTCACCAGTTTCCGGATCCTGCTTTAAGAAGGTCATGTATTTGATTTTGGCGTAATTGTCGTAAAAATACTCTTTCAGAGTTCCTTCACTGACCTCTTCCGGACCGCCTTCATCATAATAGTAATCAAAGATCAAGTTGGTTTTATAGGTGTTTTCGGTCAGCTTTTTCACCGAAGCA
The DNA here is from genome assembly GCA_900552945.1 of uncultured Oscillospiraceae bacterium. Lineage (GTDB taxonomy): Bacteria > Bacillota > Clostridia > Oscillospirales > Ruminococcaceae > Metaruminococcus_A > Metaruminococcus_A gallistercoris. The sequence continues at coordinate 15,531 of USBI01000020.1, read as the reverse complement.
AGCGAAATGCCGTTCTTTTCATAAAACTCTTGGTTATTGGTCCAGTAGTTATTTGCCTGATTCTTAATCGACTCATTGTCTTCTTCGCTTAAGGTCATTCCAAGTTCATCAAACAAAAGGTTCACCGCAATGTACTCCTTGGAACGGGAAACCGCTTCGTTGATGATCCATTGTTCAACCGAAACACCGTCGATGGACTGTTCCCACATGTCCTGCGTTGAATCGATATTATCCTGCGCTTCACTGTAAGCGCCGATCATATAAGTAAGGTAAACGCCTGCCGGGACGGTATCAGTTTCGGTCTCCATGACCCAGGTGGTATCGCCGTAACAACCGGTCATGCCAAACAGCATGGCTGCCGCCAAAATTCCGGCGAAAAGCGCTTTGCATCGTTTCATGTCTTGTGATTCCTCCTAAAAAAGGTGTTTTGCAAATGCTGCGCACAGCACGCAATGATCTTTTTTATTATAACGGATTCAAAATAAGTTGTCCATAGACATTTTTTTAACGTCTTCCCCATCCGGTTTCACAGGCAATGCTTGCCGGCTGCATCCCCGCTCAACGGGAGCGGCTCTGCACATTGACGCAATAAAAAAAGCCCGCCGAAATCGGCGGGCTTTTTCGCACCGTGATTATTGCGGGTTCGGAGCGCCAACCGGGCAAGTGCCTGCGCAAGCGCCACAATCAATACAGGTATCTGCATCGATCACGTATTTTCCATCACCAGCAGAGATCGCGCCAACCGGGCACTCAGCCTCGCACGCGCCGCAGCCGATGCACTCGTCGCTAATTACATATGCCATTGGGGAACACCTCCTTATGATTTAACATTATTGTAGCATATTTTCGAAAAAAATCAATAGAAAAAAGACATTTCAAGCCATTTACAAGGCCTACTGCTCCAAATCGGAAAGTTCTTTCATTTCCTTGCGGTCTACCTTGATTGCTTTATCCCGTAAAATTTTTACATCCCGTCTGGAATAAGCGGACGGCGCCGCGTCCGGATGGTCATCCAGCTGCACTTTCAGCTTACCGGTCAACAGGTTCACATCAACGACTGTTCCCTTTCCGTTGGGGGTCTGTACCAGCGCTCCCTGTTTCGGTGTGATTTTAAGCAGATGGTCATACGCGTTCTGCTCGTGCTTCAAGCAGCACATCAACCGCCCGCAGGTGCCGGAAATCTTAACCGGGTTGAGAGAAAGCCCCTGTTCCTTCGCCATTTTAATGGAAACCGGCTGGAACTCTCCCAAAAAGGTAGAACAGCAGAAAGGGCGCCCGCAGATGCCGAGCCCGCCGATCATCTTCGCTTCATCCCGCACACCGATCTGCCGCAGCTCAATGCGGGTGCGGAAGACCGAAGCCAGGTCTTTGACCAGCTCACGGAAATCCACCCGGCCGTCCGCCGTAAAATAAAAGAGGATCTTGTTGCCGTCAAAGGTATATTCCACATCCACCAGCTTCATTTCCAGCTTGTGCTTATTAATTTTCTGCAGGCAGATTTTATATGCTTCTTTCTCTTTTTCGCAGTTTTTATCAACGATTTCCAAGTCTTGCTCGGTTGCTTTGCGCAGCACCGGTTTGAGCGGATTGACGAGCTCACTGTCATCCACCTCATGGTTCCCGGTGGCAACCATGCCGCACTCGACCCCGCGCGCCGTTTCTACAATAACAAAATCCCCGGCTTTCAGCGCAATACCCACCGGGTCAAACGAATAAATCTTTCCTACGTCCTTAAAACGGACTCCTATGATCTCAGCCATTCAAGCCTCCTGTTATATTACACTTCCGGAACGGTTTTCCATAAACGAACCAGTCAGCCACGCCGATAATACCGCTGTATTCGCGTTGGCGTCTAAACTTTTGACCGCGTGGAGCACCGCTTCCAGCTGTGCCTGAAGCTGCCTTGTAGTAAAACTGCCCGAAAGCGCAGCAGCTGTCTGTTCCGAACCGGACACAAAGCTGTGCCCGCCGCTTTTGTACACCACCGCATCACGCAGGTGTTCAAGCAGCCGTTCCAGAAACACCCGGTAAGCCGCCCGGTCGCTTCCGAACCCGGAAAGGATACAAAGCATGCCGTACTCATCCCGCCTGATCAAACTTTCACAAAACGTTTGGGTCAGGCTCTCTTCGCCTTCTTTCAGCGCGGCAAGCCCTTTGCCGATGTTGCCGCCGCACGCTTTTGCCGCGCGCTCCGCTGTCTGTGCATCCACGCCCGCGAGCTGTTCGAGCGCATGCGCGCATTCTTCTTCGCTCACTGGGAACATCCCCACCGGAATGCACCGGGACAGAATGGTGGGCAGTACGCCCGCGCGGTCATCCGCCGTAAGCAGCAGCACCAGATGGGCAGGCGGCTCTTCCAGCAGCTTGAGAAGAGCGTTCGCTGCGGGCGGCTGCATCCTCTGGCAATCGCAGATGATGTAGACCTTTTTCTCCCCGTCGTTGGGGAAAACGGCTGCGTCTTCCTTCAGCTTGCGGATGTTCGCCACCGTAAGTTCGTTTTTCTCCCCCGTTCCCGAAAGGACAGTAATATCCGGATGGGCGCCGTGCTCCGCCTTTTTACAGCTCGCACAGGTTCCACAGGGGCGGCGGCCGGTACTATGGCATAAAATTGCCTTGGCAAAATCGACGGCAGCCGCCTTTTTGCCAAGGCCTTTTTCTCCGTAAAACAGATAAGCGTGACTGAGCTTATCGTCATTTGCCGCCCTGTCGATCAACCGTACAACAGAAGCATTGCCAACTATCATCGTTCACTCACTTTACCGCGCTTAAATTTTTTCAAAGCGTTCTACATTAAGCACGAAAATAGTCGCGCCGCCGACTGTAACCTCGACCGGAAGAGAAGAGTACACACCCGCTCCGTACATTGCAGCAGAAGGCGCCATTTGAGTACGGCGTTTGCTGTGTTTGGAAATGACCTCTACCGCCTCATCGACCTTGTCGTCTTCGGTACCGATCATAAACGTGGTGTTGCCTGCCATCAAGAAACCGCCGGTAGAGGCGATTTTGGTAGCAAAAAAGCCTGCCTTGGTCAAAGCGGAAGAGACGATGTGGCTGTCGTCATTGCTTACGATTGCATAGATCATTTTCATTGCGCTGTCACTCCTTGTTGGAAAAATCCAAAGGCACCCTACTGCAAGGGTATCTTCATAGTTTTATCATACCACTTTTACCGATTGAATTCCACTCTTTTTTAAAAGATTTTTGGAAGCTTCATCAATCCGTTCACCGGCCACCACCACCGCAACGCCGGGCGGGCAGGTGATCTTGCTCTGAGCGGCCACCCTCCCCACGCTCTGGTCGATGGGCACCACCTCTCCGCGCGCCAGAGACGCCTCCCGCACCGAGCAGACCCGTTCGGGATGCGGCACCGGGCAGGGTTCTGTTTCCCATCCGTCCGGCGCGGGAACAAAATCACCCAGCGCGGCGGCGAGACGTTCAAACTCCTCCGGCGCGTTAAAAGGCGACGGCATCAGCACGGCCGTATCTTCGGTGGCGTAATCGTACTCCACCCCGTGCGCACGCAGGTAATCGGAAAGGCTGCCCCCCGCCGCCGGCCTTCCGGCCAGCGCGAAATGAGCGGCGGGCTCGCTGTCAAACACGAACAGCCCCCGCTCCCGCGCGAGCTGACGCAGCGGCAAAAGCCGGTCGCACAGAGCGGAAAAATCCTCTTTCCCACCCTGTTCCAGATAATCCGCGCAGGCGTCGAGCGACTGCATGATAAGGTAAGACGGGCTGGTGGAGCCGAACAGCCCCATGGCTTCCTTGAGCTCCTCTGCCGAAAAATCCGCTGAGGCGTGCAGCAGCGCTCCACCCGTCAGCACCGGAAGGGTCTTGTGGGCACTGTCACTGCAAAGCGCCGCTCCTAAAGACATTGGATGCCGGTCCTCCGGCAAAAACCGCAGATGCGCGCCGTGGGCATTGTCTACCAGCAGGGGAACCCCATATCGGGAACAGACCTCCGCAAGGCCCTTGATATCCGAAAGCATGCCGAAATAATCAGGGCTTGTGATGTATACCGCGCCAATGTCCCGCTCCTTTTGCAGCGCCTGTTCCAGCTGCTGGGGACGCACCTGACCGCTCACCCCGAACCGGTCGTTTGGGGTGGGATAGATCCAGACCGGGTCGATATCCAACAGCGCGCAGGCATGGACGAACGAGATGTGCGCGTTACGGGCGGCAAGCACCCGCCGCACCCCGTATTTTAATCGGACGGCGGCAAGCATTCCCTGAATACACAGGGTGCTTCCGCCCGCGCTCAGCACGGTGGTGCGGCTGCCGTACAGCCGTTCAAACCGCTCCTCCGTCCGGCGGATGACCCCGTCGGCGTGGTAGAGGGAATCCGCCCCCGTGATCTCGGTGATGTCATAACCATCCTCCAGCGGAAAGCGGCCTTTGTGCCCCGGCATATAAAACCGCGCCGGGCCGGATGTGTTGTTCTCTTTTAAAAATTCCGTCAGTGTCATGCTGTGCTCTCTCCGTTTCAGCAAGCTCATTCGCTGCCTGAAATAATGCCGCCGCCCAAAACCGTATCGCCGTCATACAGCACAGCGGACTGCCCTTTCGCGACCACCCGGTACGGCTCGGCAAGCAACAGCTCCGCGCTGCGGGTTTCGGCGTCAAACACCACCTGGGTTTCCACCGGCTCCGCCGCGGAACGCAGCTTCACCCGCGCGGAAAACCGTTCCGGCAGCGGCTGTTCGGAGGGGATGGCAAAGTCGGCAAGAGTCACCTTTGTAATTGTATCCTCCCCCGCACGCGCCAGATAGATGCGGTTTTGCTGTGGGTCGATCTCCCGGATGAACACCGGCTCCCCCAGCGCGATGCCCAGCTTTTTGCGCTGGCCGACCGTGTAGTGGAGGATCCCCCGATGCTTGCCGCAGACGCCGCCCCACGGGGCGATGAACTCCCCTTCGGGCGACGGACCGAGCCGCCGTTCAATGAAACCGCCGTAATCGTTGTCCGGAATAAAGCAGATCTCCTGGCTGTCCGGCTTGTCGGCGCAGGAAAGCCCCGCCTGCCGCGCCAGTTCCCGCACCTGCGGTTTTTCCAGTCCCGCAAGCGGAAGGATCAGCCGGGAGAGCACATCCTGCCCCAGCCGGTAAAGCATGTAGGACTGATCCCGCCGCCGGCACTCGGCCCGTTTGAGCTGGGTGACGCCGTCCTTTCGCTCCAGACCGGCGTAATGACCGGTGGCGATCCAGTCATACCCCTGCTCGTCCGCCGTTTCTAAAAGAGCGCGGAACTTGACCGTCGGGTTGCAGCGGATGCAGGGGTTGGGTGTACGCCCCGCCTTGTACTCCTCCATAAAATAGGAAACGACCGCCTGTTCAAACGCTTCGGTCATATCTTTCACAAACAGCGGAACGCCCAAAGCGGCGGCAGCCTCTTTCGCGGCCGCCACCGTTTCTTCATGCGCGGGCGACATTTTTAACACAACGCCGCCCACTTCATATCCCTGCTGTTTGAGAAGATACACCCCCGCGGAGCTGTCCACCCCGCCGGAAAGCGCCATCAATACCCGCTTACCCATGGGTGTGGCAGGCTTCGCAGTCGCCGATCTCACCGACGATGGGCTTCGGGTCGATGCCCTGACGGGTGTAGTAATCGCTGAGCGCCGCCTTGATGGCCTGCTCCGCCAGAACCGAACAGTGGATCTTGCTTGCCGGAAGCCCGTCAAGCGCTTCAACGACCGCCTTGTTGGTGAGCTTGAGCGCGTCGTCCACTGTTTTGCCTTTGATCATCTCGGTCGCGATCGAGCTGGTGGCAATCGCCGCGCCGCACCCAAAGGTCTTGAACCGGACGTCCTCGATGGTGTTTCCGTTTATTTTCAGATACATTTTCATGATATCGCCGCACTTGGCGTTGCCCACTTCACCCACGCCGTTCGCGTCGGCAAGCTCGCCCACATTGCGGGGGTTGGAAAAATGGTCCAGTACTTTTTCGCTGTATAACATATTTGTTCTCCTTTCGTGTTCTCTATGCTCACAGGGCAGTCTGCCCCGTTCAAACGGAAAGCATTCGCTCCCCGGTCAATCTTCCGATTATCCGTGCCAGACGGGGCTCATATCCCGCAGGGTCTGTACCACGCCCGGAAGCACGTCCAAAATGTAGTCCACGTCCTCTTCGGTGGAATCATCGCCCAGCGAGAGCCGCAGGGAACCGTGCGCAATCTCATGCGGCAGGCCGATGGCCAGCAGTACGTGGGACGGGTCGAGCGAACCGGAGGTGCAGGCGGAACCGGAAGAACCGCACACGCCTTTTAAATCCAGACGAAGCAGAAGCGCTTCGCCCTCCACCGCTTCAAACGAAACGTTCGCATTGCCGCACAGCCGTTTGTGCGGGTCGCCGTTCAAACGGGACGCCGGGATTTTGAGCATCCCCTCGATCAGCCGGTCACGCAGGGCGGTCACCCGTTTGACCTTTTCTTCCAGGCCGTTCACCGCGTCTTCCATCGCTTGTCCGAGCCCGACGATGTACGCGGTGTTTTCGGTACCGCCGCGCTTGCCGCTTTCCTGGCCGCCGCCGTGGACGAAGTTGTCAATCACCACGCCCTTGCGGATGTAAAGCGCCCCGATCCCTTTCGGCGCGTGGATCTTATGTCCGGAGAGGGAAAGCAGGTCGATGTTCTGCGCCTTTACGTCGATGGGCACATTGCCCACCGCCTGCACGGCGTCGGTGTGGAACAGCACCCCTTTTTCCCGGCAGACCGCACCGATCTCCGCCACCGGCTGAATGGTGCCGATCTCATTGTTCGCGTACATGATGGTGACCAGAGCGGTATCCGGCCGGATGGCCTCTTTCACCTGTTCGGGAGAGAGCAGGCCGTTTTCATCTACGGGGAGGTAGGTCACCTCGAATCCGTGCTTTTCCAGATATTCGCAGGTGTGAAGCACCGCGTGGTGTTCAAAGTTGCTGGTGATGATATGCTTCTTTCCCTTTGCCGCCTGCCGGAGCGCCGCGCCTTTGATGGCCCAGTTGTCCGACTCGGTGCCGCAGGAGGTAAAAAAGATCTCGCGCGGTTCCGCGCCCAGAGCCAGCGCCACCTTCTCCCGCGCCGCTTCGATCGCCCGCTTGGCTGTCCGCGCAATGCTGTACACACTGCTGGGGTTGCCGTAGTGTTCGGTGAGGTACGGGAGCATAGCATCCAATACCCGCTGTGATACTTTCGTTGTCGCCGCGTTATCGGCATAAACAAAGCGTTTTTCCATCTATCTCAGTCCTTTTTTGATTGGGTTTTATTAAGATTATTTCAGCTTGGGCTTATTATATACTAAATTAGTAGGAAAATCAATATCCTTTGCCATGATTTTCAAAATATTTTGTAAGTAACCTGTAAAAAACGGGCTTTTTCTCAAACATCCAAGGCAAAAACAGGGCTTTTCGTTTGTTCCGTATGCCCGGTCCCGGAACCGGAACGACGTTTACCCCGTGTTTGACTACGGTTTTCCTTTCGGAGGCGGGAAACCTGCGCTCTGACTGTTCCGTTCCGGAGACAGCAGAATATCCTAGAACCCAAACACCGCGCCGACTGTGCTTTCCACAGATATAACATCCGCAAAAACAAAAACGCCCTCCCTGTATGGGAGAGCATCTCGTTCACATAAGCAGACCGCGGCAGGCAGCCATATCCTCAGCAGAGCACTGCCACGCTCCGTTGCATCTATTGCGTTTCGCCAACGTTCTTTCTCTTTTTCACCGGCTGTGTCGCGAAAAGGCAGTCTGCTTTGTGCAAAGGAAATCCGCCGGTGTTGATTCTGTAATCGTTTTGAAGCCTCAGCCATCGTGCTTTTTGCAGGAGAGCTTCTCAACCTCCAGCCGTATGACCGCAGCCGCCTGAACGCTGTGTTCATCAAACGCCCAGCCGCTCCGCCCGGTGTAGTGCTCCAGGATGAGCTCCAGCGCCCGTTCCCGCTCCGCCGGGTCTTCCACAAGAGAAATCCTCCCAGTACCGATGACGCTCCGGTAGGCATACGAGTACCCGCAGGCGGCCTTGCCCGGCAGCAGGCGGTGACCGCAGTCCAGCTCGAACCCGGCACGGCCGTTTTGACGGATGAGCTCGATCTTCCGCCCCTCTTTCGCGCTGTGGAAATAAAAGGCCCGCCGCTCCGGGTCATACCCAAAGCTTAAGGGGACAATGTAGACCTCATTCCCGTCCGAAAGCCCCAGCCGGCAGCAGTCGCACTCGTTTATAATCTCGTCGATCTCGCTTTGCGCGGTGACCTCCCGCTCACTTCTGCGCATGCCTCTTCATCCTTTCATGAATTTCCGGCTCTCCGCCACGGCAAGCTCATCACACCGCTCGTTTTCCGGGTGACCGGCGTGCCCTTTTACCCAGACAAACTCCACCTCGTGCCGGTCCAGCAGGTTGAGCAGCGTTTCCCATAAATCGGGGTTAAGCGCTTTATCCTTCTTATTGCGCATCCAGCCGTTGGCGCGCCATTTTTTTGCCCATCCGTTTTGGATGGCGTCGATCACATATTTGGAATCACTCGTCACCGTGACCCGGCACCGGTATTTTAACGCCGACAGCCCTTCAATGAGCGCAGTGAGTTCCATCCGGTTGTTGGTGGTTTGAGCCTCCCCGCCGGAAAGCTCCTTGCTCACCCCGCCGAACCGCAGCACACAGCCCCAGCCGCCCGGGCCGGGATTTCCGCTGCACGCGCCGTCGGTAAACAGTTCCACATGTTTGAGTTCCGCCAAAAAAGCTCCTCCTCTTATCCGTTATACCGCCTGCTCCACACAGAGAAAGCAGGCATGAAAAAGCCGCGGAGGTTCCGCGGCCGTTTGTTTAGTACCCCATAACGCCTTCCACCGACTCGTCGTTTTCCACCCAGTCGGAAACATTCACCACCGTGAATTCATCCGGCGTATTGCGGATGATGACCGTCGAGATACCGGCGTTGATGATTAACCGCTTGCACATGGAGCAGGCGCTGGCGTTGGGCACCAGTTCACCGGTTCTTACTTCAATCCCCACAAGGTAAAGGGTGGAATCCAGCATGTCCGAACGGGCGGCGGAGATGATGGCGTTTGCCTCCGCATGGACCGAACGGCAGAGCTCGTACCGCTCCCCGCGCGGGATCTGCAGCCGCTCACGGGTGCAGTAGCCGATGTCGCTGCAATTTTCCCGTCCGCGCGGCGCGCCGACGTATCCGGTCGAGATGATCTGGTCGTTTTTTACAATGATAGCGCCGTACCGCCTGCGCAGGCAGGTCCCCCGTTCCGACACCATCTGTGCAATGTCAAGGTAGTAGTTGATTTTGTCGCGTCTTTCCACAGTGACACCCCCATCCTTCGATGAAAACAGTCGATTTGTGTTCATTATAGCGGTTCATTTTTCAGATTGCAACATTTCTTTTTGAAAACCCCGGGCGGATATGCTAAAATAAAAGGGATATTACAGCCCGCGGGGCCTCGCCCTGCCGGTTTTGAATGGGAGCGTATTATGGACAATCTCACCGACATCGGCGTTGTGAAGCAGCTGCTCACCCGCCACGGTTTTTCCTTTTCCAAATCACTGGGGCAGAACTTTCTCATCAACCCCTCAGTCTGCCCGCGGATCGCCGAACTGGGCGGTGCGTCGCCTGAAACCGGCGTGCTGGAAATCGGCACCGGCGTAGGTGTGCTCACGGCAGAGCTTGCCAAACGGGCAAAAAAGGTCGTGGCGGTGGAGATCGACACCCGCCTGCTCCCTGTGCTGGACGAAACGCTTGCGGAGTTTGACAATGTGACCATCATCAACGAGGATATTTTAAAGGTGGACCTGCACCGGCTCATCGCCGAGCAGTTTGCGGGGATGGACGTTGTCGTCTGCGCGAACCTCCCCTACTACATCACCTCGCCGGTCATCATGACCCTGCTGGAAGCAAGGCTGCCCATCCGTTCCATCACCGTGATGGTGCAAAAGGAAGCGGCGGTCCGGCTGTGCGCCAAGCCCGGCACCCGTGAAGCGGGCGCGGTGACCATTGCCGTGCGGTACTTCAGCACCCCGAAACAGCTGTTTTCCGTGTCCCGCGGAAGCTTTATGCCCGCTCCGAATGTGGATTCAGCCGTTATCCGGCTGGATGTCAAACAGCCGGATTTCCCGGACCTTGACGAAACCGTTTTCTTCAAAACCGTGCGCGCGGCCTTCTCCCAACGCAGAAAGACCGCGGCCAATTCGCTGAGCGCCGGGCTTTCTCTGCCGAAAGACGCGGTCATTACCGCGCTCGCGCAGGCGGGCATTCCCGCCACGGCACGGCCGGAACAACTCAGCATGGAACAGTTCGCCGCACTTTCCGGCGCGCTGGCTCCGTTTATAAACTCACAAAACAGTTCAGCCCAGTAAAGGGCATTTCACAACAAGGCCGTTTCGGCCGGAAAGCAGGATACAATGTTCAAAGCAGTTTTGTTTGATATGGACGGGCTGATGTTCGACACCGAAGCCCTCGCCAAAAAAGCCTGGCTGGTGGCGGGAAAGGACCTTGGTCTCCCCGTCACGGATGAGCTGGTCTACAAGGTCATCGGCATGAATCAGGAAGGGGTGCGCCGCACCTGTCTGGAATACCTCGGCGAAGGCTTTGACTTTGACGGGTTCCGCGAACGGGTCGCCCGCTACATGGAGCAGGAGATGGACGAAAGCGGCGTGCCTGTCAAACGCGGGCTGCGCGAACTGCTCAATTTCCTTGCGCAAAACCACATTCCCGCGGCAGTTGCCAGCTCTTCTTCCCGCGCCACTGTGGAGCGTTATCTTGACCGTGCCGGGCTTACTTCCTTCTTTTCCGCACTTATCTGCGGGGATATGATCACCCACGGGAAGCCCGCGCCGGACATCTTCCTCACGGCTGCGAAAGCGCTTAATACCCCGCCCGAAAGTTGTCTTGTGTTAGAGGATTCCCGCAACGGCATCCTCGCCGCGCATGCCGCGGGCATCCCGGCTGTCATGGTGCCCGATCTCATCCCGCCGACCGACGACCTGCGCCGGCTGGTGCTCTGCGTGTGTGAATCGCTTCTGGATGTGATCCCCATTCTGCAAAACGGTGCCGACAACGCCCGCTGACCCTTTGAAAATTTCCGAACTCTTTTAAAGGAGCCCTTTTATGGAAAAATTCATCCCCTTTTCCAGCGAATTTACCTTTTCCCACATCTGGCTCACGGTGCCGGACGCCATGCTCATTACGCTGGTGGTTTATATCATTGTTCGCCTGCTCTGGCTGAGAAAGATGCGGCTTTCCCGCACCATCCTCTGCGGGCTGTTCGCGGTCTATCTCGCTGCGCTGGCGGCGCTCCTGCTCTTCCCGCTTCATTTTTCCGGCTGCCGGTTTGACTGGGGCGGCATCTCCGCCGCATTTGCCGGCGCCAATTTTATTCCGTTTTTCACCACCGTCAACCTCATCCGCGAGGGGCTGTGGTCGCCGGTCACCCAGAACATTCTGTACGGGTTTTTATGGAACTTCTTACTTTTCCTGCCGTTCGGGGTGCTGGTGCCCATGATCTGGCGGCGAATCCGCCCGCTGTCGATGGTGTTCGTCTCTCTCGGCACCGCGCTGGGGATTGAACTGCTCCAGCTTTTGGAAAACGCGTTCCGGCTGGGAAACAACAGCGTGAACATTGACGACGTCATCTTTAATTTCGCAGGCTGCATTCTGGCATACCTGCTGTATCTCGGTGTCCGCACCGCATTCCGTCACGGCGGACGGCGGTGATTTCGCATTCTTTCTTTGGAGGTCCTGCACATTATGTCCAATCAAACCACCCGCATCATCGATTGCCATACACACGCGTTCCCGGAAGCCATTGCGGGGCGCACCCTGCTCAAGCTGGCTCAAATCAGCAACACCTCGCCCCACAGCGAGGGGACTCTTGCCTCTACCCGGGAACGGCAGGCGGCATTTGGTGTGGATACCACTCTGATTCTTCAAATCGCCACCAAACCTTCCCAGCAGACGACCGTCAACAACTGGGCGGCCGCCAACCAGAAGGATGGCATCCTGTTCTTCGGCTCGGTTCATCCGGAAGCGCAGGACGCTCTGGAAGAGCTGGAGCGAATCAAACAAATCGGCCTGCACGGGGTAAAGCTCCACCCGGATTATCAGGAATTTTTTGTGGATGACGAGCGGCATTTCCCCCTCTACCGGAAGATGGAAGAGCTTGGTCTTCCTCTGGCTTTTCACGCGGGGCGCGACCCCTATTCGCCGGACGTGATCCACTCCTCTCCTCAAGCCATCCGCAAGGTGGCTCTCGCTTTCCCGGGGCTTCGCATCATGGCGGCGCATCTGGGCGGCATGGCGTGCTGCGACGGGGTGGAACAACACCTCGCGGGACTTGAGAATGTCTGGTTCGACCTGTCCATGTCCCACACCTTCGCGGAACCGGAACAGGCCAAACGCATTGTGGAAAAACACGGGGTCGATCATATCCTGTTCGGTTCCGACCTGCCCTGGGGCACCGCGGAACAGACGCTCGCGTTCATGGATAAGCTCGGTCTGACAGACGAGGAACGGGAGCAGATCTGCCACCTCAACGCGGAAAAACTGCTGGGTATTTAACCGAAAAGCGAATAAAAACAGCGCGCAGAAAACAAGTTCTGCGCGCTGTTTTTATTTCTCGCTGTTTATCCGCTCCGCCGGCGTTTTCAGGGTGATGGCATACACCTTATTGATCTGCATCGGCCAGGATTCCGCGACCGTTCCATCGTAATAGACCACGATCTCATCCCCGACACTCAGGTCGGTAAAGCTGTCTGAATTTTCCACATCGAGCGAGACATGATACAGCATTCCGTCCTGTTCCACAATGCAGGATGTTTCACTCACCTCACTCACAATGCCTGTCAGGCTGGGTTCGTCGCGGATGATATCGTCCAGACTCCGCCGGCCGCACCCGGCCAAAGCCGTCAAAAACAAAACAGCCAGAAAGAAGGATACAAACCGTTTCACCCAAACACACGCTCCGTTTCAACTGTTTTCGGTATCGTCGCACATAAAGGTTCAGGAATTGCACATTTCCGGGTCGGATACAACAGCGTCTGCCGTGTTGCCTTTGCGGTGTTTTTTCTTTCCGCCGCGGGAATGAGCCTTTAGCGCCTCCGCGTTGTCCGCATCCCGCGGGACCGGGATGGAGCGCTCGTCGAAGAAATCGCTCATCGCTTCGTAGCAGGTGTTCATCAGCCGCTCGATTTCCGCGTGCGCGCGGGCCGACCGGTCGGGATAAACCGGGTCCAGCACGGTGAGCCGGGGCAGCGGGCGGCGATTGAGCAGTTTGCGCAGCCCCTTGCGTTCCCGGAAGGTGATGACCATGGGCACCACCGGAACATCCGAGTCATAGGCGTATTTAAACGCGCCCCGGTGAAATTTGCGGATGCCTTTTAAATAATACGGGTACAAGACTCCTTCGGGATAAACGTGAACATAGTCGCCCCGTTTGAGCACCGTTCCGATGACCCCATTGAACACCCGCAGCGCTTTCGGCGTTTCGGGAATGGGAATCCCCCCGCAGAGTTTGATGAGCCAGCGGATTCCCGCCAGTTCCAGATTGGTTTTTACCGTGGGGTAAAACAGATTGTGCGGTGTGACCGCCTCCACCACCAGGGAACAGTCCATTCCCTGCACGTGGTTGCAGATGGTGACGGCTCCGCCCGGTATCTGCTTGAACCGCTCTCTACCAATCACCCGGAAGCCGTAACAAAGCCGGTTAAAGACAATAAAGAAACCAGACGCCAGCAGCTTTACGGCATAGGAATACCGCGCGCCCCACCGGCTGCGGGGAAGGAAGCGGTAATGCTCATCCACCGTGATATCAAACGGCTTCCACATTTTTACTGCCTGTTCTTCTTCTGTGGGATACTCTTCCAATGGTGTATGAGGGTGTGTAAGCGACATAAACCGTTCTTCCTCCTTTCCCCAAACATTCCGGGGCAATTTTTCACCCGCTTGGTACGCGGATACAGCTTGCACTTTTTCAAAAAATGCAATAAGATAACAATATATATGAACGTTGACTTGCAAAATAGAAAGGACAAAACCTATGACAACTCAAAAAACCATCGGCATCATCGGCGCCATGGCGTCGGAAGTGGAGCTTCTCACCGCCGCGCTCACCGAAGCTCAAACGCAGACCATCGCGGGCGTTACCTTTTATCATGGTACTCTGGAAGGGCAGGACGTCGTCATCGCACAGTGCGGAATCGGAAAAGTATGCGCCGCCATCTGCGCACAGGCAATGGCTGACTGCTACAAGGTCGGCGCGCTCATCAATACCGGCGTAGCGGGCGGGCTGCACCATTCGCTTGCGGTGGGTGACATCGTCATCGGCACCGACGCAGTACAGCACGACTTTGACATGACCGCTTTCGGCTATGTAAAAGGTTACATGGGCGGTTCGGACGGAAAGGAACCCACCGTTTTCCATGCGGACCCTAAACTCATCGCTTCGTTTAAAGAGGCGGCCGCTCAGGTGCTGACAGACAGCAAATTCATTGAGGGAACCATTGCTTCCGGCGACGTGTTCGTAGACGACAGCGCGCTGAAAAAAAGCCTCATTGAACAGTTTGACGCCGCCGCGGCGGAAATGGAGGGCGCCGCCATCGCGCAGGTCGCAGCGGCAAACGGCATTCCGTTCATCATCATCCGCTCCATTTCAGACCTGGCAGAACACGAGGCAAACGTTTCCTTTGACGAGTTTGAAAAAAAAGCCGCCAAAGTTTCCAGCGACATCGTGCTCGGTATGCTGCGGCAGGGAAAATAAGTCCGTTCCATTTCATAAAACGGCTTGCTGGTTTTCAGCAAGCCGTTTTTATTTGAGCGGCATTATTTAAGCTGCGGCAGAATCTCATCCCATACAAGGCGCAGGATGTTGTTCTGGTTTTCCTCCACATGGCTCGTCAGGGTGACCACCGCGTCATAATCCGGCAGAACAACAATGTACTGGCCATACAAGCCGTCCGCCCGGTAGGAGTTCGGCACGGTATTGCGCCAGAACTGCAGGCCATAGCCGGCGTTGGACTCCGGGTCACTGCTGGTGCCGTTGTTGTTATCCACCAGGTTGGAAGTCGCAAGCTTCAAATATGCTTCCGGCACGACCTGTTTGCCCTCAAACTTTCCTCCCGAAAGCAGCAGCTGGCCGAACCGCGACAGCTCCGACGTGGTAAGATACAGCCCCGAAGCACCCACATTGATTCCTTTGGGACAGCTTTCCCACTGAGGATTGAAGATGTGGAGCGGCTTGAACAGACGAGGGGTCAGATAATCCCGCAGGGTCTGGCCGGTCTTTTTCTGAATGATGGCCGAAACCAGATATCCACCCACATTGCTGTACAGAAAATGACTGCCCGGCTCATATACCACCGGCTGACGGAAAATATAGGAAAGCCAGTCTTCACAGGTAGGGTCTTTTACCCGCATTTCAAAAATGGGGCAGACTGCATGCCCGCAGGTCATGGTCATAGCGTTCTGTACTGTCATGGCGAGCAGTTTTTCATCCGGCTTTTCCGGAAGATATTCGGCAAAATGGTCGGTCACACGGTCATCCAAGGACTGTCTCTTATACACATCT
>USBI01000019.1 GCA_900552945.1 uncultured Oscillospiraceae bacterium | reverse complement strand
TTCATGATATTTCGGTTAAGCGCTTCTCTCCGTTTTCCGGTGCTGGTTTTCACCGTGCTTAACAGGTCGTCGCAGAACGCCGCAACATCCTCGCCGGTGACTGAAAGGACCGGCTTTCCGTTTGCCGCGCCGGATTCAAACAGATCAATAAGTTCGTATTGTACTTTTAAAATGTCATCGCCTGTTCCGGCAACAAAGCTCCACATATAAGTTTGAATCTGTTCGTAAACGTAGCGGTAATCATCCGGCAGCGCTTTGATGCGTGCGGTCATCTGGTGATATTCTTTTTTATCGCCGATCACTTTTTTAATAAACTCGATCATTTGAGCGTTCTCCTTTCAGCTTATCAATTCTGCAGGCAATAAAATCCCATCGTTCCCAAAAACTGCGCAGCTTTTCTTCTCCCGCAGGGGTGAGTGTGTAAAATTTGCGCGGCGGGCCGATTTCGGAAGCCTTTTTTTGGGTGGATACCAGCCCGTTCTTTTCCAGCCGCAGCAGGATGGTATAAACGGTGCCTTCCACCACATCGGAAAAACCCATTGTTTTCAACCGGCGGGTGATTTCATAACCGTAGGTTTCTCCCCGGCTGATTAGTTCCAGAACGCAGCCTTCCAGGATTCCTTTTAACAATTCGGTGAGATGTTCCATATCGTGCCCCTTTCGCCGAACAAATCCAGTATATTGTAATACAAGCTACCGGTATATAGTATCACAATATAGAGCGAGTGTCAAGGGTGGCCGAACAGGGAATTTCTCCGAATTTTTTGAATATGCGTAAAAGAAAAAGCGCACGGTTTATCGTGCGCTTTTTCCTATTCTTCACCCTGTTCCAGAGAGGAGCAGAGACTGTTCCATTCACAACAGCCGCAGATTTCGCCCCGTTTTCCCGGCTTCAGGATGTTCTGATCGACCCTTTGTTTGAATTCCTTCCAGGAAAGTTCGGTTTCAGCTGATAGGCCGCAGCGTGATAATACCGCGTCATCGAAGGTTTTGACCAACGCGGCGTCTTTACATTGAACGCCGTCATAATTCGGGCAGGCGGAGCAAACGTCATCCGCGTGGTCGATTAGCAGGATTGAGGGATTCTCTTTCAGCTGTTCAAATATGCGGTTCATGTTTTCCGTAAAAGTCTCACTGTATCCTTTGCCGCGGAAAAAAGAAAAGCACAGTCCATGGTGCGCCCGGATGCGCAAGCTGTTTTCCTGTTCAATCATTGCTGCTTGTCCTCCGCTTTTGGCTTTTGAATCTGTACCCGCACACCGTTTACTTCTACATCTTCATCTGCGCGGATTAAAATGTATTTTACCCCGTGGATGACCTGGGTGTCGATGAGGTGGCTGCATTCCGGTTTGACTTGAATGGAAACATCCGGCGTGCGAATCTCCAGCCGGCTTCCGGTGATATTGCGGGGGCTGAGTTCCGCGTCCGCGCCGAACGCTTCATCGTATTTTTGGGAAAACCGTTCAACCGTCTCGTCAGGAAGGTCACATCCTTTGAGCACCTGTGTTACGGTGTTTTTCGAAAAGAGCAGGGGAGAAGGGTCTTTGCTTGCCTTGTGTTCTTCAGTCATTTCCTGAAACTGTTCGTGAACCGCTTCCAGCACCTCGTAACTGCAATGGTCGCCCAGCGAGCTTTCCAGTACGGTGCCGAAGGTTTCTTTTTGCTCGGCGGCCGGCATGGGTGCTTCGCAGCGGAAAATCGTCTGAATAAACGCTTCGTGGCTTTCCGATGCGCTGCGGGAGTAAGCCAGAGCGTTGTAAAGGTTGGTGCTCCGGTCATCGAAAGCGGGGAACAGGAAACCCAGTTCCGGCACGGACAGAACCCAGTCGGCGGTGCGGTTGTGCAGCATGTTGTCGGATGCCTGATAGCTCAAAGCGGGCTTAGTCATCTTTACCGGGCAGATGCTGCACAGAATGTAAGAAAACACTTCGGAAGAAGCGTCGTCCAGCGTTTCGCCGTCACCGGAGCGGTAGGGAACGTCGTAACGGTCGTGAGCCAGCAGGATCATATAATTCCCCTCCAACGAGACGGAGTCGATGATTCGCTGATACAAGGTCTGCAAAGCGGTTTCATCTTCCAGAGAAGAGTCGCGCAGAGCCATTAGCAGCCTGTGTTCGTCGCTGTCCGCTACCTGCTGGGTGGTAAACGTGATATCAAGTAGGTTTTTGTTGAGCGTGCCGGACAGGGTGCGCTTGAGCACCGTCAGTATCTGTTCAGCTTCCTCTTGCGGCGTAATCAAGAGTGACTGGTTGAATTGGGTGATGATTTCCCTTTGTTCATTGACATAACAGCCGCGCACATGGGTAATGTTGCTTTTTTCCGGGCGGAAGCGGCGGCGGATTTCTGAAATTTCTCTTTCGTTCATGAGCGATTCTCCATTCATGCAATTCGGCGTGAAATTTGCCGGGCTTTTCATTATACCATAAAATGCGGTTTGTATATAGGGTGGAAAAGGGGCGAATCATGGGAGAATCGATGTTAGTTGACAGAAAATTTGATTTCTATTATAATACCATCTGGAATGCTGCGCTTTAAGCAGCATTATTTTTGTAATAACCGTTTTTGATAAATTGTTGTGTCAGGAAAAGGAGTATGATTTGGTGGAAGAAAGTACCGTTAGAAAAGACAATAAGATGGGAGTCATGCCCGTAAACAAGCTTCTTTTAAATATGTCCATCCCTATGATGATCTCCATGCTGGTTCAGGCGCTTTATAACGTGGTTGACAGCATGTTTGTCGCCCAAATCAACGAGGACGCTTTAACGGCGGTATCTCTTGCCTTTCCGGCGCAGAACCTGATGATTTCTGTCGCGATCGGTACAGGTGTTGGTGTGAATGCCCTGCTTTCCAAAAGCCTGGGGCAGAAAAATTATGAACTCGCGAATAATACGGCTAAGAACGGTGTGTTTTTAGCATTGTGCAGCTTTGTGGCGTTCGCGCTTCTGGGCGGATTCTTTTCTGAGATCTTCTTCCGCGCGCAGACCAGTGAAGATATTATCGTGCGTTACGGTGTGGATTATCTTGTGGTTTGTTCGGTGTTTTCGTTTGGTTTGTTTGGGCAGATCATTTTTGAGCGTCTGCTTCAATCCACCGGTAAAACATTTTACACGATGATTACGCAGGGAACAGGGGCCATCATCAATATCATCTTTGACCCGATTATGATTTTCGGCTTGTTCGGATTCCCGAAAATGGGAACCGCCGGTGCTGCTGCCGCAACGGTGTTCGGGCAGATCGTTGCCATGCTGCTTGCTATTTTTATCAATCATAAAAAGAACGAGGAAGTTCGTCTTTCGTTCCGCGGGTTCCGTCCGCAGGGAAACATTATCCGGCGGATTTATGCGGTTGGTGTTCCGTCTATCATTATGTCGGCGATCGGATCAGTCATGACTTTTGGTTTGAACAAGATTTTGATTGCGTTTTCCACAACGGCAACTGCGGTATTCGGTGTTTATTTTAAATTGCAGAGCTTCGCGTTCATGCCGGTTTTTGGGTTGAACAACGGCATGGTGCCGATCATTGCGTTCAACTACGGCGCGCAGAATCCAAAACGGATTACCAAAACCATTCGGCTGAGTGTGTTGTATGCGGTCAGCATTATGCTTGTGGCACTGCTTGTTGTTCAGATTATTCCGGACAAGCTTCTTCTCGTTTTTAACGCTTCGGAAAATATGCTGAAAATCGGCGAACCGGCACTGCGTATCATCAGCCTCAGCTTTTTGTTAGCAGGTTTCGGCGTTGTCTCCTCTTCGGTGTTTCAGGCGCTTTCTCATGGTATTATGAGCCTGATGGTTTCATTGATTCGTCAGCTTGTTGTACTGCTTCCGGTTGCGTTTTTCCTTTCGCTCACCGGTGTGCTGGAACTGGTTTGGTGGGCATTCCCAATCGCAGAGCTCTTTTCCGCGGTTTTGTGCGTGATTTTCCTTCGCCATGTTTATCATAAAGAAATAAAACCTCTTTACGCTTTACAGAATGAACAGAATTGTGAAACAGCACAATAATGTTTCAGCTTTTGCCGCCGAAAGGCGGCTTTTGTTTTTGAGTATACATTCATCGGCGTTCGTGGTATGATACAGACGAATCAATCAGTGGTGATGATGCCTGTGAAGCGGTTGCTTTGGGTGTTTTGCTTATCGGTCTGGATTTGGGCGGGTGCAATCATCCCACAGATGAATGAAAAAGCACAGTTTGTGCTTGAAACCGAAAACGCGTATGCGGTTTTGGACTGCCTTCGGCGGGACGTTTTTTAAAAGCCGAGGTGTAAACAGCGGCGCTTGCGGCATCAGCGAAGGATGAAAACGCCGCTTAAAACGGTTTGAAGAAATGAAAGGAAGTGTTTGGTTTGAATGAGACCATGAAAGCGCTTGTCTGCCATCAGGGAGGTAAAATCGAACTGTGTGACCGCCCGGTGCCCCGCCTGCAAAACCCGACTGACGCCATCGTACGGGTCACACTGAGTACAATATGCACCAGCGACCTGCATATCATGCACGGTGCGGTTCCGCGCGCTGTGCCGGAAACAGTGTTGGGTCACGAGTTTGTCGGCGTGGTCGTGGAAACGGGAGAAGCGGTGACCTCGCTTCGGCCGGGTGACCGAGTCGCCGCCAATTGTGTTACCTTTTGCGGCGACTGCTGGTTTTGCCGCCGGGGTTATGTCAACAATTGCGAAAAGGGCGGCTGGGAGCTCGGCTGCCGCATTGACGGCTGCCAGGCGGAATATGTGCGCGTCCCGTTTGCCGACACCGGTTTAAACCGCATTCCGGAAAACTTGAGCGACCGCGCCGCATTATTGACCGGGGACATCCTTTCCAGCGGATACTTCGGCGCGGAACTTTGTGACATCCGGCCGGGAGATACCGTTGCGGTCATCGGCGCGGGGCCGGTCGGAATCTGTGCCATGCAGTGCGCCCGGCTGTTTGGGGCAGGATGTGTCATCGCGCTCGACCTTGACCCGGCACGGCTGGAACTGGCAAAACGCCATCATGCCGCCGATGTGTGTATCAATCCTTCGTTAGAGGACCCGCAGGACGTGGTGAACAGGCTCACTTCCGGCCGCGGTGCCGATGCGGTCATCGAAGCGGCCGGCGGGGAAAACACCTTTACTCTCGCTTGGCAGATTGCCCGCCCCAACGCGGTGGTCGCGCTGGTCGCCATGTATGAACGGCCCCAGCCGCTTCCGCTGGAACGGATGTACGGGAAAAATCTCATCTTTAAAACGGGTGGAGTGGATTCCCGCCATTGTGACGCCTTGCTTTCTCTTCTCGCGTCCGGACGGCTGGATACAGAATACCTGCTCACCCATGAAGGTCCGCTCAACCGAATTGAGGAAGGGTACCGTGTATTCGCAGACAAAACAAGCGGCTGTATGAAATGGGTGGTCACTCCTTATGAGCGATGAAATGTTTCTTTAAAGAGCGCGGTTTGAAGTGAAAAACAGTGCTTGAAAAATGCTGCTTTTGGAGCAGAATCTCAAAATACAAAATAAGAAACGCCCGCTGAAAGAGCGGGCGTTTTTCTGCATGTGTGTCATTGAAAGAACGGTCAGCAGATGGACTCATGGAAGGTTCGCTTAATGACCTCTTCCTGCTGTTCGCGGGAGAGACGGTTGAAGTTAACGGCATACCCGGAAACGCGGATGGTAAGTGTGGGGTATTTTTCCGGATGGTCCATTGCGTCAAGCAGAGTTTCGCGGTTGAATACATTGACGTTCAAATGGTGCGCACTCTGAGCAAAATAGCCGTCCAAAATAGCGGTGAGATTCTGAATCCGCTGTTCTTCTGTCTTCCCAAGGGCGTGCGGAACGATGGAGAAGGTGTTGGAAACACCGTCCTGGCAGACACTGCTGTACGGAATCTTCGCGACCGAGTTGAGAGAAGCCAGCGCTCCGTTTTCATCCCGTCCGTGCATGGGGTTGGCGCCCGGCGCAAGCGGTTCGCCCACCTTCCGGCCGTCCGGCGTGGAACCGGTCTTTTTGCCGTACATAACGTTGGAGGTGATGGTCAGCACCGACAGGGTGTGTTTCGCTTTGCGGTAAAGCGGGTGTTTTTTGAGTTCTTCCGAGAATTTGCGGACGATGAAGACGGCTTCATCATCGGCCCGGTCATCGTCGTTGCCGTATTTCGGGAATTCTCCTTCGGTGATAAAGTCTACGGCAACACCGTCCACGTTGCGCACCGGACGCACTTTGGCGTAACGGATGGCGGAAAGGGAATCTGCCGCGACTGAAAGCCCGGCAATACCGAACGCCATGATGCGCTTGACGTTGGTGTCATGCAGTGCCATCTGGCTTGCTTCGTAAGCGTACTTATCGTGCATAAAGTGGATGATGTTGACGGTGTCCGCGTACAGTTCAGCCGCGTAGGCAAGCACTTTTTCGTAGTTTGCGCGTACAGTCTCATAATCGAGTACCTCATCGGTGATGGGTTCAATGCCCGGCACGACAACGCCGCCTTTGAGTTCATCCACACCGCCGTTGATGGCGTAAAGCAGTGCTTTTGCCATGTTGCAGCGCGCGCCGAAAAACTGCATCTGCTTGCCGACCTTCATGGCGGAAACACAGCAAGAGATGGCGTAGTCATCCCCGTAGATGGAGCGCATAAGATCATCGTTTTCATACTGGATGGAATCGGTCTCGATGGACATTTTCGCACAGTAGCGCTTAAACGCCGCGGGCAGATGCTCAGACCAGAGAACCGTCATGTTCGGTTCCGGAGAGGTACCGAGGTTGGTCAGGCTGTGCAGGTAGCGGAAGGAGTTTTTGGTGACGAGGGTGCGCCCGTTGAGTCCCATGCCGCCAATGGATTCGGTGACCCAGGTGGGGTCTCCGCCGAATAGCTCGTTATATTCCGGTGTACGCAGATGGCGCACCAGACGGAGCTTGATAATGAACTGGTCAATGAGTTCCTGCGCGCCCGCTTCGTCGATCAGTCCACGGTCCAGGTCACGCTGGATGTAAATATCCAAGAAGGTGGAGGTGCGGCCAATGGAGGTCGCCGCGCCGTTGTTTTCCTTGATCCCGGCAAGATATCCCATGTACAGAAACTGCACTGCTTCTCTCGCGTCCTTTGCCGGAGCGGAGAGGTCAATTCCGTAACGGGCAGCCATCGACTTGATCTTGCCCAGCGCCCGGATCTGCTCCGAAACCTCTTCCCGCAGGCGGATGCGCTCTTCATCCATGTGTCCGTCCAGCCCGTCCAGGTCTTTCTGCTTTTCTTCGATCAGCCGGTCAATGCCGTACAGTGCGACACGGCGGTAGTCGCCAATGAGCCGTCCGCGGCCGTATGCGTCCGGAAGCCCGGTGAGCAGTCCGGCGTGACGGGCTGTCCGCACCCGTTTGGGGTAAGCGTCAAACACGCCCTGGTTGTGGGTTTTGCGGTATTCTTCAAAATGACGGTCGATCTCCGGATTGAGCTGGTAGCCGTACTGCTGGAGCGCGGATTTTGCGGTGCGAAGCCCGCCGTAGAGGTTGACAATCCTCTTGAGCGGCGCGTCGGTCTGAAGGCCGACGATCACTTCGTTGCCCCGGTCGATATAACCCGGTTCAAAGTTGTCAATGCCGGAAATGATGCCTGTTTCCACATCCAGCACGCCGTTTTTCAGTTCCTCCAGAATAAGCTCTTCGCAGCGTGCCCAGACCTTTTTGGTTCGTTCGGTCGGGCCGGTCAGGAACTGTTCATCCCCTTCGTACGGGGTGTAGTTTTTCTGGATAAACGAACGTACGTCAATTTCAAACTGCCAGTTTCCCGGTTTGAATCCATCCCAGTTTTTTTCGTTCATCATGCCGGAAAGCCTCCTTTTTCTTCAAAAAAGCGTTTGCTGTACCCTTCGCAGACGTTTGTGTCCATTGCGGGAACGCCGTTGAGCGGGTAATTCATATTCATGGTTTCATATTTATTGACACCGAGCAGATGATAGGGGAGAAGCTCCACCTTCTTCACATTTGGAAGGGTGCCGATGTAGCGGTGAAGCCCTTCCATGTGAGCGTCTGAGTCGGTCAGACCTGGAACGACCACATGCCGCACCCACATGGGAACGCCGCTTTTCCGAACCGCTTCAACAAACCGCAGGGTCTCGTCCATCGGCTGACCGGTCAACGCGTGGTAAGCATCCGGCTCAAAGTGCTTGACATCGTATAAAACAAGGTCGGTATAAGATAAAATTTCTTCATAATGCCCAATGCCCACTCCTGCGGTATCAATGCAGGTGTGGATGCCGTGCTGTTTGCACAGCCGGAGCGCTTCGGTTAAAAAATCCGGCTGAAGCAGTGGTTCGCCGCCGGAGAAGGTCACGCCGCCACCCGAACGGCTGAAGTAGCTTTGGAAGCGGAGCAGTTTTTTGACAAGCTGTTCCGGGGTGATCTTCGTGCCCTGGTTCATCCGCCAGGTGTCCGGGTTGTGACAATATAAACAACGGAGCTTGCATCCCTGCAAAAAAACGACGGTGCGGATTCCCGGGCCGTCCACCATACCCATGGATTCGATCGAATGAAGATACCCGTTTGTCATTCCAATCATCCTTTCGCTGAAAAGCAAAAAAGCCGCACGTCTGAGCAGCTTTGCCCAGACGGTCGGCTAAATAAACGATCATACTCCACGTGGTTTTCTCCACTTCCGTCAGTCATATGATGTAATTTAAGAGTACAATATTCGAGTTGTTTTGTCAATTGCTGAACTGTATGAAACGCATAACAATATCCTTTCAAATTTGTTGGTTTTAACAGGGGAAAAGTTCTGTTCTTTCCTTGAACATACCTTATAATATATGTGCAGATGCGGCTTGTGGAAAAAAGTCTTTGCTTTTTTGCTTTATGTCAATGTACTGTTTTTGAAAATTTGTGGTACAATAAAAATGTTTACTCAAACTGCGCGGCAGACAGTCTGCCTGAGGAGGTGATCGGCCGGATGTTTGAAAAGGCTAAGCGGCTGTTTTTTCGCTATAAGGAACCCTTTCTTTATCTGGTTTTTGGCGGAGGGACAACGCTTGTCAATATTTTAGCGTATTTTATCTGCTATGAATTGCTTTCTGTGGAAAACACGGTTTCGGTGATCATTGCCTGGGTGCTTTCGGTGCTGTTTGCTTACCTTACCAACAAATTTTGGGTGTTCGAGTCCAAAGCGGCGGATGGGAGGACGGTCCTTCGGGAGGCGGCTCAGTTTTTTGGTTTCAGGTTGGCTACCGGCTTGTTGGACTTGATTATCATGTACCTTACAGTGGATCTGCTGCTGTGGAACGGAACCTTGATGAAATTGCTTTCCAACATCCTGGTAATCCTGCTCAATTACATTGCCAGCAAGCTGGTGATCTTCCGCAGAAAAAGCTCTTAAACTTCTTATCGGAGGGTGAACGACACAATGCCTTTTTCAGCAAAAACACTGGATTTTATTTTCGAAAACCGCTTGCATGACAGCCGCCAGTGGTTTAATGAGCATAAGCCGGAATATAGAGCACTTGTGGTGGAACCGTTCGCGCGGCTGGTAAGCGATCTCGCGCCGGACATGCTTGAAATCGACGGGCAGTTTGTGACCGACCCTCGCGTAGGGAGAACAATCTGCCGCATCTGGCGGGATACCCGCTATACCAAAGACCCATCCCTTTACCGGGACTCGATGTGGCTCATTTTCAAACGAGACCGAATGCATTCGGAGGATTACCCCGGCATTTATTTTGAGATAGACGGTTCCGGCTTTCATTATGGCTGCGGCTTTTATCATGCTTCCGCAAGCTACATGAACATCCTGCGGCGGATGGTATTAAAACAGACCCCGGCCTTTCTGGCGGCACAGAAAGCATATGCGTCTCAAAAGGTGTTTACCATGGAGGGCGAGTGTTACAAACGCCCACATTTTTCCGATCAGCCCGAAGCGCTTCAGAACTGGCTGGAACGGCGGAATATTGGGTTTTATGCAGACAGCAAAAATTTTGACCTGCTGTTTTCCGACGAACTGGCTCAAACGCTGAAAACAGACTTTAAACTGCTTGCTCCCATTTATCATCTGCTGTTGGAAGCCGCTCTGGAAAATCTGCAAGACCGTGCGGAAAAACAGGCGATTCAGCGCTGAGCAGGCAGAGCGGAACGGATGATAAAATTTGTCTTTTTCCGGCGTTTTGACTGTTTTAAACGGGAACAGCAAACGCACTTGTTAAAAAATAAACAAAATTTAAAAAAGGTATGGACAAAGCATTTAAAATATGCTATTATGACTTCGTTAGATTAATAACAAACAGGTTTCGAAAGAGTTATCCGGTTTGATTGAAAGCCGGAAACATGAAACAGGGGCGTGGGAAGCAGCGTTGGCTGTGCCCTGCGGCTGAGATTTTCCAATGATTTTAAGGAGGAAGAATCATGGCGAAAAAGGAAACGACCACAGCTGTGCCGGAAATCATTGACACTGTTGAGGCTCTTACCGCGAAAATGGCGGCAATGAGAGAAGCACAGAAAGTTTTTGCTACCTACACCCAGGAACAGGTAGACAAAATCTTTAAGGCAGCTGCTATGGCTGCAAACCAGCAGCGTATCCCGCTCGCAAAAATGGCGGTTGCAGAAACCGGCATGGGTGTTGTTGAGGATAAGGTCATCAAAAACCACTATGCTGCTGAGTATATTTACAATGCTTACAAAAACACCAAGACCTGTGGTGTAATTGAAGAGGATAAAGCGTTCGGCATCAAAAAGGTTGCTGAACCGATCGGTATCATCGGTGCGGTTATTCCGACCACCAACCCGACTTCTACTGCGATCTTCAAATGCTTGATCTGCTTGAAGACCAGAAACGCGATCGTCATCAGCCCGCATCCGCGTGCAAAAGGCTGCACCATCGCTGCTGCGAAAGTTGTTCTGGATGCTGCTGTTAAGGCTGGCGCTCCGGAAGGCATCATCAGCTGGATCGATGTTCCGTCTTTGGAACTCACCAACGAGCTCATGAAAAATGCGGACACCATTCTTGCAACCGGTGGCCCGGGCATGGTTAAAGCGGCTTATTCTTCCGGTAAACCGGCACTCGGCGTAGGCGCTGGTAACACTCCGGTTATCATTGATGATACCGCTGATATCAAACTCGCTGTAAACTCCATCATCCATTCCAAAACTTTTGACAATGGTATGATTTGTGCTTCTGAGCAGTCTGTTACCGTTCTTGCTGGCGTGTATGATGCTGTGAAGAAAGAGTTTGCTGACAGAGGCTGCTACTTCCTGAAAGGCGACGAGCTCAACAAGGTTCGTAAGACCATTCTTGTTAACGGCGCACTGAACGCGAAGATCGTTGGTCAGTCCGCACACACCATTGCGAAACTCGCAGGCGTAGACGTTCCGGAAACAACCAAAATCCTCATTGGTGAGGTTGAGTCGGTTGATATTTCCGAAGAGTTCGCTCATGAAAAACTTTCTCCGGTTCTTGCAATGTACAAAGCGAAAGACTTTGACGATGCAATCGCGAAAGCAGAGCGTCTGGTTGCTGACGGTGGTTATGGTCATACTTCTTCTCTGTATATCCATCCGGCGCAGAAAGAAAAAATGGCAAAACATGCTGCTGCAATGAAGACCTGCCGTGTTCTTATCAACACCCCGTCTTCTCACGGTGGTATTGGTGACCTGTACAACTTCAAACTTGCTCCGTCTCTGACTCTTGGCTGCGGCTCCTGGGGCGGAAACTCCGTTTCTGAGAACGTCGGTGTTAAACACCTGATCAATATCAAGACTGTTGCTGAGAGAAGGGAAAATATGCTTTGGTTTAGAGCTCCTCAAAAAGTTTACTTCAAAAAAGGCTGCATGCCGGTAGCGCTTGATGAACTCGGAACCGTAATGGGCAAAAAGAAAGCCTTCATCGTCACCGACAGCTTCCTTTACAAAAATGGTTATGTGAAACCGATCGAAGAGAAACTCGACGAAATGGGCATTCAGCATACCTGCTTCTACGACGTTGCTCCGGACCCGACTCTTGCTTGTGCAAAAGAAGGTACCAAAGCAATGCGCTCCTTCGAGCCTGACTGCATCATCGCTCTGGGCGGCGGTTCCGCTATGGACGCTGGTAAGATCATGTGGGTCATGTACGAGCATCCGGAAGTTGACTTCCTTGATATGGCGATGCGCTTCATGGATATCCGCAAGAGAGTTTACACCTTCCCGAAGATGGGCGAGAAAGCATTCTTCGTTGCCATCCCGACCTCTTCCGGTACCGGTTCTGAAGTGACTCCGTTTGCTGTTATCACCGATGAGAGCACCGGCGTAAAATATCCGCTTGCTGACTATGAGCTCCTGCCGAACATGGCAATCATTGATGCAGACAACATGATGACCCAGCCGAAGGGCCTGACCAGTGCTTCCGGTATCGACGCACTGACCCATGCTCTTGAAGCATATGCTTCCATCATGGCGACTGACTACACCGATGGTCTTGCTCTGAAGGCGATGAAGAACATCTTCACCTACCTGCCGAGCGCATACGAGAACGGCGCTAACGATCCGATCGCTCGTGAAAAGATGGCGGATGCTTCCACCATGGCTGGTATGGCGTTTGCAAATGCGTTCCTCGGTGTTTGCCACTCCATGGCTCACAAACTGGGCGCTTACCATCATCTGCCGCACGGTGTTGCGAATGCGCTGCTCATTACTGAGGTTATGCGCTTCAACGCTGCTGAAGTTCCGGCTAAGATGGGTACTTTCCCGCAGTACCAGTATCCGCACTGCCTCGCTCGCTATGCTGAGTGTGCACGCTTCTGCGGCTTCGTAGGCAAAGATGATAAAGACACTCTTGAGAAATTCATCAAAGGTATTGAAGAACTCAAAGAGAAAGTCGGCATCAAGAAAACCATTGCTGATTACGGCATTGATGAGAAGACCTTCCTCGATACTTTGGACGAGATGGTTGAAAACGCATTCGATGACCAGTGCACCGGTGCAAACCCGAGATATCCGCTCATGAGCGAGATCAAAGAGATGTACCTGAAAGCATATTATGGCAAATAATTGACTCTTCGCTGCAGCGGAAGAACCACTTGGTTCTTCCGCTGTTTGTTTTTATTTTACCTTCTGATTTTGTGTAAGCAGTATAAACCAGTTTTAAAACAGAGTGGCGCTTTTGGGAAACACGCACAAAAATAGTTTTGTTAAATTTAACAAAATGACCTAGATAATTTTGAAATATTCTGGTATAATGATGATGAAATCAACCGCAGGAGATATTATTGCGGCATGGAAGGAGCCTAAACTATGGAAAATTGCAAATTGATCTTTGAGCGTCCACATAAACAGGTCTTTACTGACGGAACAAAAGTATACAAGGTGTTTGACGAAACATTTCCGGAATCCAACGTGTTCAATGAGGCGTTGAATCAGATCCGTGCGCAGGAAACTGGGTTGAATGTTCCGAAGGTTCACGAGGTAACCATGATTGATGGAAAATGGACCATTGTTATGGACTATGTACCGGGTAAAACATTGGAACAGCTTGCAGCGGAACATCCGGAAAAAACGGATGAATATATTGACAAGATGGTTGAAATCCAGATGGAAATTCACAGCAAACGTGCACCGCATTTGAACCGTTTGCGTGAGAAAATGCACAATGCAATCTCCAGTCTGAAGATTGACCCTTCCATTCGTTATGAGCTGCATAGCCGTCTGGATGCTGCTCCGAAGCATTATAAAGTTTGCCATGGCGATTTAGTTCCCAGCAATATTATTCTGGATGACGAAGGCAATGCTCATATCATTGACTGGTCCCATGCGGTACAGGGAAATGGTAGTTCGGATACTGCCAGAACCTATATGTATTTCCGTATGGAAGGTAAAGATGAAGTTGCTGAAAAGTACCTGAAGAAGGTTTGCATCAAAACTGATGTTGCCCGTCAGTACATTGAACAGTGGCTTCCGGTGGTTGCTGCGTTCCAGCTTTCCAGAAATATCCCGGGTGAAGAGGAATTCTTGAAATCCTGGCTCGATATCATCAGCTTTGAATAATCGTTTTCAGGGCCCCGTGTTTTACACGGGGCTTTTTTATTTGGATTTGCGGTACGGAATAAGCAGTCTGCATCGTGAAAAAGTAGAATAATCGAATATCTTTTGAATTTTGCATTTGTTATCTTAAAACACATGAGAAAAATGGTTTTGCTAAGTTGCTGAAAGACATGTGATCTTCCTGAAAAACAACATAAATGTGGCAAAAGCAAAGAAAATACTTTGGTTGAATCTGTGCGATGTGATGAATTTTTCAAAAGCACTTGTGAGGGAATCCAACAGATGATAAGATAACTTTTGGATTTTAAGTAAAGTTGTGTTGGGAGATGTTGCAGTGACCAGAGATTTAACGAAAGGAAGCCCGGCAAAGCTGATTGTGTTTTTTACATTGCCGTTGTTGATCGGAAATGTATTTCAGCAGTTTTATAATATGGCGGATACGTTTATCGTAGGCCGTACGATTGGGCCGGATGCGCTGGCAGCGGTTGGCTGTACCGGCAGTATTATGTTTTTTATCATCGGATTTGCTCAGGGAATTACATCCGGGCTTTCCATTGTCATCTCTCAGCGCTTTGGCGCCGGAGATGAAGAAGGCGTACGCCGTAGTTTTGCGACCAGTACATTGATCTGCATTGTCACAACAGTTGTTTTGACTGCGATCAGTGTGGTGCTGACCCGGCCGATTCTGGAATTAATGCAGACGCCTTCGGATATCATTGACGATGCTTACAGCTATCTGGTGGTGATTTTCGCCGGCATTGGCGCCTCTATCCTGTTCAACTTTCTTTCCAATGTCATCCGTGCGCTGGGAGACAGCCGCACGCCGCTTATCTTTTTGGTGATTGCCAGCGCACTGAATGTGGTTTTGGACTTCGTTCTCATTGTATACGGGCATATGGGGGTTGCCGGAGCAGGTGTGGCGACCGTGATTGCGCAGGTTGTTTCGGGTTTGTTGTGCATTGTTTACATTGTTAAACGGTTCCCTATTCTACATATCCGCCGCAGTGACTGGAGGCAGTCGAAGGAACAGATTTATCTCCACCTCCGGCTTGGCCTGCCTATGGGATTTCAGGCCTCCATTATATCCATTGGTACAATTTCCGTTCAAATTGCGCTGAATACCTTGGGGACGACATCGGTCGCGGCATATACTGCTGCGTCTAAGATTGATAACCTCTGTACCATGCCGAGCCAGTCATTTGGTGTGGCGATGGCGACGTATACAGCACAGAATTACGGCGCGAATTTAATGGACCGAATTCGAGTGGGCGTTCGGCGCTGCTGTGTGATCTCCGGTGTTGTCAGCGCGCTGCTTGGGGTAATGAACATTCTGTTTGGCAAATATCTGGTGGAATTGTTTGTTGGCGCGGACGGTACGGCTGAAATCGTTTCTCTGGCGCAGATCATGCTTACCATGAACGGTATCTGCTATGTGTTTCTTGCACTGCTGTTTATTTACCGAAGCACGCTTCAGGGAATCGGAAAAAGTTTTATACCAACGGTTTCAGGCGTGATAGAGCTGGTGATCCGTATTTTTGCGGCGTTCGTTTTGGTCGCGGTCATGGGCTTTACCGGTGCATGTCTGGCAAACTGCATGGCGTGGGTGGGTGCCTGCATCTTCCTGTGCATTACCTATTATATAACCATGCATAAACTCTTTCGCCGTCCGGCATATGAAATTCCGAAACCGGTCAATCAGGAAAACCGGGAATAATTGACAGCCCGGCACACAGTTTTTGGGCTAATGATAAAAGCAGGATCGTCCTCTTGACGAACGGTCCTGCTTTTTGTATAATGATATCGTAATTTTTCTTTGAAGAAAGGACTATAATTTATGGATAACGACGGCAGTACCGATCGAAGTAACAGTCGCTGCGAAAACATAAGATTCAAACAGAATGAATAAAAGGCATGACCTGCGTTTTTAAACGTCGGGTTATGTCTTTTTGTGTTTTTTGCAGGCAAAACGATTCTTAATATTGAAGGAGTGTTTTATTTGGATTCCATCCCACAACAATTGCTGCTGCAGGTTTTGCTCATTCTGCTTAATGCGTTTTTTGCTGCCACCGAAATTGCCGTGATTTCATTAAATCCGGCAAAGCTTCGGAAACAATATGAAGACGGAGACAAAAAAGCGGGTCGTCTGCTGAAAATGGTGGAACAGCCCGCAGGGTTTCTTTCTACCATACAAATCGGAATCACGCTGGCCGGCTTTCTGGGAAGTGCCTTTGCCGCAGAAAATTTTTCCGATTACCTTGTTTCTTGGATTTATGACGATCTTGGGTTCCACGGCATTTCAATCGGCGCGCTGGATACGCTGTCTGTCATTGTTATTACCATCATTTTGTCTTACTTCACATTGATTTTAGGCGAGCTGGTCCCCAAACGGATCGCTATGCAGAAATCGATGGAGGTCGCTAAAATCTCCAGCGGTGTTGTATCCGCTGTTGCGTTTGTGATGAAGCCGATCGTCTGGTTCCTTTCTTTTTCCACCAACCTGGTGCTGCGGTTGCTTCGCTTGAAAACAGAGGCAGAAGATGAAACAGTAACAGAAGATGAGATTCGTATGATGGTTGATCTTGGCGAGGAAAAAGGAACCATTGATGCTGGTGAAAAAGAATGGATTCAAAATATTTTTGAGTTTGACGATACTTCTGTTTGCGACGCTATGACCCGTCAGCCGGATGTTGAAATGTTTTCTGTTGACACTCCTCCGGACGAGATAACCGAGATCATCCGCAAAACCGGTCTTTCTCGTTTTCCGGTCTACGGAGAGGATGTTAACGATGTTTTGGGTATTTTGAACGCCCGTGAGTTCCTTCTGAATCAAACCGGCAAACAGCCGAAACCACTGCGTGAATTGCTTCGCCCGGCGTACTTTGTGCCGGAAACCATCCATACGGATGATTTGTTCCGCGATATGCAGCAGAAAAAAGTGCATATTGCAGTTGTGATCGATGAATACGGAGAGATGAGTGGCATTATTACCGTTGAAGATCTGCTTGAAGAGATCGTAGGCAATATTTACGATGAATTCGACCCGGCAGAAGGGCCGGAAATCGAGCAACTGGAAGAAAATCTCTGGCGGGTTTCCGGCGGAGTCGACATTGACACCCTTGCGCAAACCCTCAAAATCACTATCCCTGAAGATGTGGAGTACGATACGGTCGGTGGAATGGTATTCAGCCAGCTGCACACCATTCCGCAGGACAACACGCAGCCGGAAGTAGAGGTCAACGGTCTGAAACTTTGTGTTCAGCGGATTGAGAACCGCAGAATTGAGAAGGTGCTGATTCGGAAACTGCCGGCTGATGAAAAAACGAATCCGCCGAAGGATGAATAGTTTGCCGAACGGGCGTATGTGCTGCCATCCGGGCTCTGCTTCCGGCCTTGCGCCCACCTGCTGTTTACCAAAATAAAAAAGCCGCCGGAAATTTTCCGGCGGCTTTTTATAAATTTCATCTTCAAAACAGGACGGCGCCAATCAATTTATTCTGCGTGCTCTTTCGCCTGAGCGACCAGATAGGCGTTGATGAATCCGTCCAAGTCCCCGTCCATAACGGCGTTGATATTTCCTGATTCAAAACCGGTGCGATGATCTTTGACCAACGTATAGGGCATGAAGACATAGGAACGGATCTGACTGCCCCAGCCGATCTCTTTCTGTTCCCCTTTGATGTCCTCAATTTTTTCCAGATGCTCACGCTGCTTGATCTCCGCCAGACGTGATTTGAGCATCTTCATCGCGGTCGCGCGGTTCTGAATCTGGCTGCGCTCGGTTTGGCAAGCGACTACAATGCCGGTTGGAATGTGGGTGATGCGGATGGCCGATTCGGTCTTGTTGACGTGCTGTCCGCCCGCACCGCTGGAACGGTAGGTGTCGACACGCAGGTCTTCGTCACGGATGGTGATTTCTTCATCGTCGTCAATTTCCGGCATTACTTCCAGAGAAGCGAAGGACGTATGACGGCGGCCGGACGCATCAAACGGGGAGACACGCACCAACCGGTGGACGCCTGCTTCTGAGCGGAGAAAGCCATAAGCGTTTTCCCCTTCAATGAGGATGCTGGCGCTTTTCAAGCCCGCTTCATCCCCGTCCAGATAATCGAGAAGTTTTACCTTGAACGAATGGCTGTCTGCCCATTTGTGATACATGCGATAAAGCATCTGCGCCCAGTCTTGCGCCTCTGTGCCGCCCGCGCCGGCGTGAAAGGTGAGGATGGCGTTTTTGGCATCATATTCGCCGGAAAGCAGAGTGGTCAGCTTTTGGGATTCCAGTTCCGCTTTCACCTTTTGAGCGGATTCGGTAATATCCGGTACCAGCGATTCGTCATCCTCTTCGTTGGCGATCTCAATCATGGTAAACAGGTCGGAATATTCGTTGTAGAGTTTATCATACCGCTCGCAGACATTCTGGCAGTGGCGAATCTTTTGCATAATCTTCTGGGAAGCCGACATATCGTCCCAAAATCCGGGTTCGGCCGTCTTTTTTTCCAGTTCGGCAGATTCTTTTTTCAGCGCTTCTAAATTCAGCGCCTGCCCAAGGCTTTTGAGCTCTGGCTCAAGCGCTTCCAGTTCCAAACGTAATTCATCCAGCTGCAGCATGCAGTTCCCTCCAAATCAAAATAAAAGCCTGACTTTGACAGGCATAAAACTCCATTCTGTCCTTATTATACCGGATATTCCTTACAAAGTAAAGCACGGCAAAACAGCGCTTCTGTTTTCAAGTAAAGTTCATGCTTTTTTTATGAATTTTGTTTGTCAAACATCTGTTTCGGTGATATACTATACACAGCAGGAAACAGAAGGCTTTTCTGTTCCTTATTTTATTGGAGGAAACTAAATGAACCGCTATACAGGAATGAAATGCCCTTACTGCGGGCAGCCGTTTGAAGAAGGCGATTTGGTCGCCGTCTGTCCGGAATGTGGCGCGCCTTATCACCGCCATTGTTTTGAACAGATGAACGGCGTTTGTATGTTCGCCCAAAAGCATGCGGAAGGCTTTGACTGGAACAAACAGCAGGAACAGGAAAAAAAGCAGCAGCAGCGCTTTTATGAGGATACGAGCAAAATCCGCTGTCCGCGATGCGGCACCCAGAACAGTGTAGACAATATCTTCTGCGCGGTTTGTGGCACGCCTCTGCACCGTCCGGATGAGTCCGGTTACGGCAATCAGCCGAATATGGGGCAGGCGCCTTTTGGCTTTGGAGGATGGCAGCAGGGTGCTGGTCAGCAGAATCAGCCCGGAGCCGGCCAGGGGCCGCAGGGCCCATTCCGCACAATGGGATATAATCCTTACACGACTCCGTACGGCGGTTTGAGCCCGGACGAGGAGATCGACGGGATTTCGGCAAAAGATCTTGCGATTTTTGTAGGGGAGAACACACAATATTATCTTCCCAAGTTCAAAGAAATGAAAACCACCGGCAAGAATACCATCAACTGGGCGGCTTTCTTGCTGGAATTTATGTTTTTAATCTACCGCAAGATGTATCTGCTGGCTGTTATCGTGTTTCTCGTTTCCAATTTGGTGAGCTTTGGCGCGATGTTTATGATTACCGGCGGTTCATTTTCCACGATTACTCCTCAAATGGTCAATATGATCACAATGATGAGCTACGCGGTTTCTTTGGCAACTCGTTTTATTGTTGGATTTTCGTTTAACCGAATTTATATGAACCATTGTTTTAAGCGAATTCGGCAGCTCAAAGAGCAGTACCCGGATGAGCAGGAGTACTATGCGCATCTCACTAAAAAAGGCGCGGTTTCCAGAAAAGCGCTGATTGCTGTGGTAGTCACTTATTTTGTGGTTTCCATGCTGCTTACTTATGCGCTGATTCTGTTTGTGCCTGTGTAATATAGAATTTTGGAGGAACGGTTATGAAGGTAAAAAAAGCTGTAATCCCCGCCGCGGGATTGGGTACCCGTGTGCTGCCCGCTTCCAAGGCAATGCCGAAAGAAATGCTGCCGATCGTTGATAAACCGGCGATCCAGTACATTGTGGAAGAGGCTGCAAGAAGCGGAATTGAAGACATTCTCATCATCCTTTCCCGCGGAAAATCGGTTGTGGAGGATCATTTTGACCGCTCGCCGGATTTGGAAGCACATCTTGCAAAAGGCGGCAAGGAGCAGATGCTTGAGACGGTTCAGGCCATTTCCAAGCTCGCCAATATCACTTACATCCGTCAGCAGGAGATGAAAGGGCTTGGTCACGCTGTTTTGTGCGCGAAGAGCTTTGTCGGTGATGAGCCGTTCGCGGTTTTGTACGGCGATGATGTTATCATCGGTGAAGACCCTGCTATCGGTCAGCTCATGCGCGCGTATGAAACCTATGGTTTGGGCACTGCCGGCATCAAAGAAGTATCTCCGGAAGCGATTTTGAAATATTCGTCCATGAAGGTCGATCCTCTGGAAGGCAACTGTTATAAGATCACCGATATGATTGAAAAGCCTTCACCGGATAAAATTATGTCGCTTTTCTCCATTTTGGGTCGCTGCGTTCTTCCGCCGGAGATTTTTGACATCCTTGAGCATACCGCTCCCGGCGCGGGCGGCGAACTTCAGCTGACCGACGCAATGAAAACGTTGGCGCGCACCAAAGGCATGGTTGGTGTGGATTATACTGGAAAACGGTATGATATGGGCAATAAGCTGGGTATTTTGCAGGCGTCGATCGAAGTGGGACTGAATCACCCGGAGGTAGGCGAAGGACTTCGCGCTTACTTGAAAGAGCTTGCAAAAACACTGTAATGTTTTATATGAGCAGAAAGAAAAGCGGACGAAGCCGGATGGCTCGTCCGCTTTTGTTGTTCGGGAACCGTTGTTTTGCCTTTGTGCGGCTTGCAAAAACAAGGCTTTCATATTAGTCAAACAGAAAAACGCAAGTGTCTGCCCTGAGCACGAAACGCAAGTTGCTTTGGCCTCAGGACGTTTGTTACAGTGAAAACGGCGTTTGTGGGTGGAAGGTGAAGCGAAAGAATCGCTTGACAAGCGCTGAAAATATGATATAATTTTAACAGTGTGCCGCTTTCTTGGGAAAGTGTATCCTGCACACATGATTCCTTACTCCGTCCGAATCAGGAGACGGGGTCATATGTCCAAAAGGAGGTGCTTTTATGGCAAAATTACAGGGAAAGTACGAGTCCGTTATCATCATCAGCACAAAGTTGTCTGAGGAAGAGATCAAAGCGGTTGTTACAAAGGTAAGCGATCTGATCTCTGCGAACGGAACACTGGAAAAAGTTGACGAGTGGGGCAAAAGAAGACTTGCTTATGCCATCAACTACGAGACCGAAGGTTACTATGTTCAGTTTGACTTTGCGTCTGCTCCGGAGTTTCCGGCTGAGCTCGACCGTATTTACGGTATTACCGACGGTGTCATTCGTTCTCTGATCATCAATCTGGACGAATAATCCACTTGCGCTTGGAACAGGAGTGTTGAACATGCTCAATCGTGTTATTTTAATGGGCAGATTGGTCGCCGATCCGGAGCTTCGGCACACGGCAAGCAATATCGCTGTGACCTCGTTCCGTATTGCGGTTGACCGTAATTACACCTCGCGCGGAGCTGAACGCCAGACCGACTTTATCAACATTGTCGCGTGGCGAAATACAGCTGAGTTTGTCAGCCGTTATTTTCGAAAAGGTCAGCTGGTTGCGCTGGAAGGTTCCATCCAGACAAGAAGTTATACCGATAACCAGGGCAACAACCGTACTGCGTTTGAAGTCGTGGCCGATCAGGTATATTTTGCAGAGTCCAGAAACAGCGGTTCTCAGACCGCACCGGCTGATACGTTTGCTCCCCCGCCGGCTTTTGAAGAGCCGCCCAAAGGAGCTGCTTTTTCGGTTGGTGACATTGGCGATTTTGAAGAGATCGATACCGATGACGGTGAACTGCCGTTCTAATTCCGTTCGTTTTAATCTTACAGCTTAAAGGAGGGTCTGTATTATGGCAATGGAAAGACCAATGCGTGGTAAAAGAGCGCGCAAAAAAGTCTGTGCTTTCTGTGTTGACAGAGCAGAGCATATTGATTACAAAGACGTAGCAAAACTCAGAAGATATCTTTCCGAACGCGGCAAGATCGTTCCGAGACGTGTTACGGGTACCTGCGCACATCATCAGCGTGAGTTGACGGTTGCAATCAAACGTGCACGCCATCTTGCGTTGCTGCCGTATATCAGCGACTAAGGAAATGTTTATCCCCACAAGCAACTATGTTTTTTCATAGTTGCTTGTTTTTGTGGTTTTTGAGGTGAAGGTCTCATGTCTTATTATTTTCTGTTCGATATTGCGCTGATTTTAATCAGCACCAAAGTGCTTGGCTTGATTACCAAACGGTTCCGTCTGCCGCAGGTCGTCGGCGCACTTCTGGCAGGTCTTTTGTTGGGCCCGGCCTGCTTCAACATTTTAAAAGAAACCGATTTTATCACTCAGATGTCTGAGCTCGGCGTTATTGTTCTGATGTTTACCGCCGGCCTTGAAACCAATATTCAAGACCTGAAAAAATCCGGTAAAGCATCCATGATCATTGCAACACTGGGCGTTATTGTTCCGATCATCCTGGGCTTCGGGCTGATGATGTTCTTCAATAACAGCGGCAGCTTTACTGAAATGGATCATCAGCAGATCCTGCAGAACATCTTCATCGGCGTTGTGTTGACTGCAACTTCGGTCAGCATTACGGTTGAGACGTTAAAAGAAATCGGCAAATTAAGCACCAAAGCCGGCAATGCGATTCTTGGCGCAGCGATTATTGACGATATTCTGGGTATTATTGCTTTAACGATCATTACCAGCATGGCGGATCCGTCTGTCAACATCTGGCTGGTTCTTGGCAAGATTGTTGCGTTCTTTGCAGTGTGCGGTGTGTTCGGGTATTTGTTCTACAAATTCTTCGACTGGTACTGCAGACGTTACAGCAAGGATATGCGCCGGTTCGTCATCCTTTCTTTCGTCTTCTGCCTTCTGCTTTCATTCTGTGCGGAAGAGTTTTTCGGCGTTGCGGATATCACCGGTTCCTTCATCGCTGGTCTTATCATCTCCAACACCCAGCGTTCCAAGTACATAACCTCCCGTTTTGAAACGCTTTCCTACATTCTTCTTTCGCCGATCTTCTTTGCAAGCATTGGTATCAAGGTCACGATTTCGTCGATGTCGACCGCGATCATTGTCTTGACGGTGTTGCTTTCCATTGTTGCAATCATCAGCAAGATCATCGGTTGCGGACTCGGTGCAAAGATCTGCCGCTTTACCAACCGGGAAGCAGTTCAGGTCGGTACCGGCATGGTCTCCCGTGGTGAGGTTGCGTTGATCGTTGCCAATAAGGGTGCGGCGCTTGGTTTGATGCAGGACGTTTTCTTCGGGCCTGTTGTTATCATGGTTGTCGTCACCACCATCATCACACCGATCCTGCTGAAATTCAGCTTCGGCAAAAAGAAAAAAGATCCGGATCATGACAAAAAAAATATCGTGCAGAAACGCACACCGGTCCAGAGCGAACTGTCGTTGGACCTGGAGAATCGTGAGGGTTATAAATAATCGAAACATGGGTTTCCAGTTTCGGAAAAACAGTACAGAAAAAGGCAGACAAATGTCTGCCTTTTTCTGTTTTGGATCGTACTCTCTTTCGGGGCGTGCCTTCCAAGCGCTGGGGCACGTTCGATCGGTTTTTAGGTAAGATCACCGCGGTTTGCTCTCTTTTCGCCCAAAACAAAAAGGCTCATCAAAAAGATGAGCCTTTTTTATCATTGTTATCCTTTTGTTTCGGATGTGTGTGGATAACGCGCCAATAGTTGCATCAGGTTGGAATACAGGATCTTCTCTTCGGCCTGTTTCGAGAGCTTCAACCGGTCGAAGCGGTTGAGTTCTTCCCCAATCTCCCACATGGGGTAATCGGTCCCGAACAGCACATAATCCTCACCAAAAGCTTTGATCAGCTCTTTGGCACGTTCAGGGCTCAACTCATACAACGAGCTGGAAGTGTCCACCCACACCCGTTTGCCGCCCAGATACTCCTGCGCTTCGTCCCACTGGGACCATCCGCCGAAATGCGCGGCAATCACATCAAGTTTTGGAAACTGCTCCAGAATGTGCGCGATCCGTTTGGGATGGGACAGATCGTACCGCCGGTCACCAGCGTGAATCAAAAGAGGAAGTTTTCCTTCCAGTAGAGCATACAACCGCATGGCTTCGGGCGA
Organism: uncultured Oscillospiraceae bacterium; assembly: GCA_900552945.1. Taxonomy (GTDB): domain Bacteria; phylum Bacillota; class Clostridia; order Oscillospirales; family Ruminococcaceae; genus Metaruminococcus_A; species Metaruminococcus_A gallistercoris. Next base: position 5,778 of record USBI01000019.1, on the reverse strand, counting down.
GTCCGCCTTGAAGTTCTGAAAATCCGGGTGCAGTTTTACACCGCGCAGCCCCAGCGCGATGATTCGTTCGATTTCTTTTTCCGGGTCTTCCATGTCTGGATGAAGAGCGCCAAAACCGATGAAGCTGTCCGGATGTTGTTTGACGGTTTCGGCAATGAAATTGTTGATGCTTTCTACCTGCTGCGGCACAGTGGCGACCGACTGGATCAAAAAGCCGGTGATCCCATAGTGTTTCTGTAATCCCAGCAGGGTGGATACCGAACCGTCCAGCCCCATGGGGATCGAATAAAAACTGCCGATGTTATCCGCCGCTTTTTGAGCGATCTTATCCGGAAAAACATGGGCATGGCTGTCGAAAATCTTACGCATGTGGATGACTCCTTTATCTTAACACAATTACACAAAAATAAGTCTGGTTTTATTTTACCCCTGAAAGCCTGAAAAAAGCAAGAACGGGGCCTGCGGACGGTAAAGGTTTACCCAACCGATCCAATGTTCAAACCAAGCCGATGCTCTGGCACGGATTCATTTTTTTAATACAACCGCAAGGGTCGGGCTGCTTTCGTTGTAAGCGGCTCCTGCAATGTCGCCGTACTGTCCGCACAGCTGAAATCCGGCATCAGCAGCTTCCTTGGCCAGAAGTTCTGCGGAAAAATAGATGTCCCATAAATAATAGTTGGTCATTCCGCAGTCGGTTATAATACAGCTTTGCCGCAAGGTGACCCGGTTGGGATAACGGTATGCACCGTGAAGTGCAAAATAGGGTTTGGGGCTCCAGAATCCTCCGCTTTCACACTGTTCCCATGTTTGGGATTCTGTGAAAGTTTCATAACTTGCAAGAGAAAACGCGTCCAGCAGAAAAACGCCGCCGGGCTTTAGATGTTTGTAAACGGTCTGCATCAACACGTTTCGTTCTTCGGTGGATAAAGCGCCGTAATCGCAATAGATCATGGTAACCAAATCAAAGGTTTCATCCAGATGCAGTGACAGATAATTCTGCTGGATATAACGAATCGGAAGCCCTTTTTCAGCAGCGCTTGTCCGCGCGTAGTCAATCGACCTTGACGAGAGATCAACACCGGTCACTCGGTAGCCGGACTCCGCGAACTTTTCTGCGTAGATTCCCGGACCGCAGCCGATGTCCAGCAGCGCTGGATAATGAACAGGCGGCAGAACCGTCCGAATCCATTCGACGGAACGGTTGATAAAAGCAAGTTTTCGGCTGGCACCGTCAAATTCCGGATCAAGGTGCGCTTTGAGCATCTGCGCCGAAATATGTTCATCATCCCAGAATGCTACAGATGTTTTGGTGTAAACGGGCGGTTGCTTTAAATAAACATGGAGCAGGTCGTACATCGTTGTCTCCTTTTACAGACGGCGGTCGGCGTACCCAAAGCCATTTGACGGCCGGTTGGGGAATATTCGCTTCGAAATGCCATTTTGTATCGTAAGAAATGAATAAAAAATTGATCTATCCGTCGCAAAGGCTCTGGCAAAATACAGAGCGTTTTATTCTTTTGCGCCTGCCTGTGCGTAAACAGCGGGTTCCGGTGCAGAATTCTGCGTGTCCGTGGATGAAGCGGAAGACTGATTTTTTGCCTCTTCCGGTTTTGGACGCTGGTTGGAGATGGTGCGGGTCGCGTTAAAACCGTTTTTGCGCTTGCCAAGGCGCAGGGTGCATAAAAATTCGCCGTGCTTTTCACAGGTTACTGTTGCGCGGTATTCATAGCGGGCCGATTTCCAGCGTACCTTTTCGGCCAGCAGTTCGCCACAGATCGGGCAATGGATTTGTCCGATTTCCGGGTGGCTCAGAGCATCTTTCCGTGTGGGGAAAATACCGAAATGCTTGAGTTCATGTACCTTTTTGGGGCGCATGACCCAGATGGACTGTTCATATGCTTTGATTCCGGCGGAAAGATCAATCTTGGAAGCGACTTTGGCGGTGTAGTAAGCGTCGTTCAGCGCGTCATGCAGCCGCTGCTGTGGAACAATGCCCAGATAATCCAGAGCGAATTCCAGTGAACGCTGGTTTTTCCCAAGATCAAACGCCTGATTAAAGATCACCTGCAAGTTGTACCAGCGGTCACACCAGCTGGTATTCATTTGGTGGTATTGCAGATTCTGGCGCAGAACAGGGATGTCATCATAGCCCCATGTGAGGAGAACAGCGTCTTCTCCGCACCAGATGCGAAACCGTTCCAGTGCTTCGTGGAAGGAAATGCCTTTTGCGATATCCGCTTCCGTCATCCCGGTAATTTTTTTGACCATATAGTGCAGCTTTTTATAGCATTCCAGCCGGATGATGGCCCGGAATGTGTCAACCGTTTCTAGATTCTCGTCAAGTTTCAGTGCGCCGATTTGAAAAATTTCAAACGGCATACGGCTGCCGTCCGGAAGAACGGCCTGCTGCTTCCGGGAATAGGGCTGATTCCATTCCAAATCAAAGATGATGTAGTTCATAGTGATTTTATCATTCGCTTTCTGCACAAAAATCGGTCATGTTTCTAAGACTGCAAGCAAAAGGTGGCGTATTCATCCTTTTAAGATTTCTCACCTGCTGACTCAATGCGCTTATTTACCTGTCATTATACCATAAACCGACCGAAAACAAAACCGTTCGGGAAATCGGGCTAAACACGACCAAAGCCCTAAAATAGGGACTGGCGCGACAGTCGAGTGACGTTTTTGTGGGATATCCCTTGATTTTTCGCCTGGATGGACGTATTCTGAATCTGCAATGCAGCTGCGTACAAAATTACAATGAAAGAAGAAGGTAATATGACAAATAAACAAGCGTTTGCAAAGTTTATTGCTGAAAAGAGAAATCAAGCCGGATTGACCCAGAAGCAGCTTGCCAGCCGGCTTTTTGTGAGTGATACGACCGTTTCCAAATGGAAACGGGGCTGAGCTATCCGGATATTACCCTAATTTCACAGATATGTGAAGAACTGGGAATTACAGAGCATGAATTTATCACCGCTTCCGATGACCGGGACGCGCGTATTGTAAAAGCACAGGCAAGGCGCTACCGGAAGATGGTGATGCTTTATCAATATGGAATGAGCGGGGCATATCTGCTCGCCTTGCTCATCTGCTTGATCTGTAATATTGCTATTGGACATACGCTCGACTGGTTTTTTATTGTTTTTGCCTCGCTCCTGCTGGCATTTTCGGCCACAGTTTTGCCGACTCTTGCCTTCAAGCCGCCGTATGACCAGCACCGCGCGCTGATTTCCATGGCAGCGGCTACTCTGTGCAGTTACCTTCTCCTTGCGGTGTGCTGCGCGTATACCGGCGGAGACTGGTTCTTTTCTGTGGCGTTACCGGTGAGCGCGTTTGGGTGGAGCATTCCGTGGATTGTTCTGGTTCTTGTTCGGTACACGGGAATACATACGGTTTTAAAGACAGGGTTGATTGTTCTGTACAGCGGTTTGTTTTCTGCGTTTATCAATCCGGTTATTGATCTTTGTTTGGGGAACGATCTTTCCAAATACCTCTGGTACTTGAATTTTATGGATTTTTCCGGCGAGAATTATATGAACAAGATTTTATTCTATGTATTGATCGGCGCCGGTTTGGTCCTGGTTCTTGTGGGAGCGGCTTTGCAGATTCGCCGTTTCTATTTGACAAAACGCTGCCGCGGGTAGCGGACTTGATGCAAAAAACAGACAACAGCCGCCGGATGGTTGACATTCGGCGGCTGTTTGTTATGGAAAATAACCGGATTTACTTTTGCTGTAAAAGAAAATGATTTTGAATTTTGACCGGATTGTTTTATAATAGAAGCAGAATAAAATAGAGAAGAAGACGAGATTATGGGAAAAATGAAAAATTATATCGCTGAGCATAGAGGAATCGTAATTTCCGCAGCGGTGATTCTGGCTGTTTTAATTGTGGGAGGAGTTTGGTTGGCAATTACCTTAACCGGTCCCGGTGAGGCAACAGAGGAGGACGCCTATCAGCAGGTGAGCTTGGAAGAGCTGCAGCCATTGATTGAAAACGATATCCTGACGGGCTTGGAACAGATTGAGACAGAAACGGGAAAGACGCTCGATTTAGAGGGCAGGGTTTCCGGCGACGGCAGTATCGTTACTGGCATTCGGGCAGATGACAGCGACGTGGATTATGAAACAGCGGGAACGTATGAAGCGGTGTATTTCGTTTCGTTTGATTCGGACCAGTTGGATGCGTTCCTGAAAGAAAACGGTTTGACCGTTTCCTTTGCCGGCGCGCAGGGTGTAACGGTAAAAGTACCGGTCACTGTCACGGGGCAGAAGTCTGATTCCGAGCAGGAGGGATCGAATGCGAGCGCTTCGGACGGTGTAACCTCCGACCAAAACACCTCTTCTCAGCCGGACAGTGGCACCAGTTCCAGCGGACAGGCCGAAAGCAGTGGAAGTACAGCAAGCGCCGGAAGTGCCGGCGGTGGGGGATCATCCGGCCATCAGCATGTGTGGGTCGATCACACAACGAAGGTGTGGGTGTCAAACATTGTCACTGTGGTGGATCAGCCTGAGCAGGTGACAGAGTATAGCCTGTACCGGATGTACTGGTATAACACCGGCACCTGGGAGGAAACGCGGGATGCTGCGCGCTTTGACGAGTGGTACCATAGCGAATGGGGCAGTCTTTATCCTCTGATGCACCCGTTTGCACGCCCGGAGGACAATCCGTTGTTTCAGAAGTACAACGAGTATGGACAGGCGGTGTACACGGGTGACCATTCGATTATCCATCCGCTTTACGACGTAGTGCCTGCTGTGACCCACGAGGATGATCAGGGTTATTATGAAGACCAGGTGGATTACCAGTATTGCAGCGTTTGCGGTGCCCGCAGATGATTTTGAACGCAGCAGCGTCCTGCTTTGCAGTGAGCGGAGCGGGGCGCTTTTTGATTGCAGTTAAGTGTCTTTTTAAAAAGTTCTTTAAACTTTAAAGAGCTTTTCAGCGGTTTGGCTAAATGAAACCGGTTAAACGCATATTTGTTACAAAATTTAGGCGGATTTGGGTGTATTTTTTCGGAATGGATTTCTTTTCTCAAAAGAAAACGGTATAATCGAATCATCAATTTTATGAGGTGAAAGAATGAAAACAAAGTTATCCATTCAACAAGACCGTTTTTTCATCAACGGTTCACCGGTGTACAGTGAACTTAAGCAGGTTAACCCGGCTTATCACGGACTGCTCATGAACGCACGGATGATTCAGGGTGTGTTTGATGACAAACAGGATGTTAAGCGTTTTGACCGGTTCGGCAAACTCTTTTCGCCGGAACAAAATACAGACGAATTGATCGCCGCTTTGCCTCAATGGTATGAAAAGGGGCTTCGCGCAATCACGGTTGGGTTTCAGGGTGGAGGCCCTTGCTACACCATCGGCAATTATACGATAGACAATAACCCTTACAGCGAAGACGGTACGCAAATTGATCCTGCCTATCTTTCCCGCATGGATCGGATCATCCGTGCGGCGGATGATTTGGGCATGATCGTTATTGTAAGCCTTCTTTACAGTTCTCAGACCCGCTTTCTCAAAGATGACCGCGCGGTGATTCAGGCGGTAAAAACGGCCTGCAACTGGCTGCGGGATGAACAGTTTACCAATGTGATCATTGAGGTGGCAAACGAGCAGGATATCCCGGACTTTAAAATGCACCCCATCGTTTTTGACGAGCGGGAAGTGGTTGAACTCATGGATGTTGCGAAGCGGGAATCCGGCGGGCTGCCGGTCGGGTGCAGCCGTACAGCTGTCTCTTATACACATCTCCGAGCCCACGAG
>USBI01000018.1 GCA_900552945.1 uncultured Oscillospiraceae bacterium | reverse complement strand
TATTCGTCGGCAGCGTCAGATGTGTATAAGAGACAGCCGATGTACCGCCGAACAGTATGACCTTTTTCATAGCTTTTTCTCATAGCCGCGCGGGGTGACCATCCGGCCGGAAAGGATTTCTGTGGTGCTGGAACCGATGAAAACGGTGGTGAACATATCCGCCGGGGTCTCACGCAGTTCAGCAAGGCTCAGCACGCGGCTTTCCTGCCCTTCCCGACCAATGCTGCGCACATATCCGCAAACCGTTTCCGGCGCGCGGTGGCGCAGAACAATATCGCAGGCGCGCTTTAAGTAATCCGCTCGTTTTTTGCTGGATGGATTATATAAGCAGAGCACAAAATCCGCCGAGGCGGCGGCATCCAGACGTTTTTCAATCATCTCCCACGGGGTGAGCAGGTCGCTGAGCGAAATTAACGCGAAATCGTGCGAAAGCGGAGCGCCGAGCACCGCCGCGCCGGAAAGTGCAGCAGTCACACCGGGCACGACCTCGACCGCAACGTCCGGGTACTCCTCGCCCAGCTTCAAAATCAGGCAAGCCATGCCGTAAACGCCGGCGTCTCCGCTGCACACCATGGCAACGGTCCTGCCGCTGTTCGCAAGCTCCAGCGCCGCACGGCAGCGGGCGATCTCCTGCTTCATAGGGGTGGAGAGCGCCTCTTTTTCCGGAAAACTGTCTTTGATCAAGTCTACATAAACGGTATAGCCGCAAAGCACATCGGAACACTCCAGCGCACGGCGTGCTTCAAAGGTCATCCCATCCGGATGGCCCGGCCCGATTCCGACAACATAAATCTGTTTCATAACACACTCCTAAAATGAAAGGCTGACCGGGCAAGCCGCAGCCGCAACGGTCACACCGTGACACGCTTGTTTCTCAATAAGAAGGGTTCCGCCGCTGCCCAGCACAGCGCTGCGTTCACACACGTTATCCACACCGGTGACACCGGAAACAAACGCGGAAGCGGAAAACGCCCCCTTCAAAGCGGCAAGCTGCTCCGCGGAAAAGGTTTGAAAGGGGAAGCCATGTTTTTGGCAATAGGATGTAAGGCCGGGTTCCTCCGCTTTCAGGTCGATGCTGTACACACCGCAGACCGCTTTAACCGGCAGATGATGCGCCGAAAGCACCTGCTCCACCGCCGTTTCCACCGCCTGCTCCGAAACGCCCTTCCGGCACCCGACGCCGAGCGCCAGCGCCTTCGGCGCAAGGAAGAGTACTTCTTTCCGTTCGGGGGGAAACAGGTCAACGACCACGTCCGCCTCCTCTTTTTTTGCAAAGCGCACCCCGGCGGGAAGTTCTCCCGAAACAGGGAACGCGCTGAACAGCGAAACACTCTGCCCCGCAAGGAGCGCAGACGACACCCGCTTGATGGCGGGTGGATTGACTACCACAAGCTTTTGTGAGACCGCCCAGCTGTCCACCGCAAACACGCCGTTGATGTCGGTCGCCGTGGTGACGACCGGCGTTGCGCCAATCTGTTCGGCAATCCGCTCCGCCAGCCGGTTCCCCCCGCCGATGTGCCCTCCCGCCAGCGGGATGACGAACCGGCCCAGTTCATCCACCGAAAGAACAGCAGGGTCAGACGCCTTGCTGTTCAAATGGGGGGCCACCGCCCGCACCGCGATTCCCACGGCGCCAACAAATAACAGTGCGTCCGAGCTTTCAAAAGCGGTCTGTGTAAACTGCGCCAAGGTGCAGTTCCCCGTCCGTCCCACCCGGGTGACGGTGCAGTCCCAATTATCCCGGCGCATCCATTCGGCAATCTTTTCTGCGAGCCGTTCCCCTTTTGCGGTAAACGCCGCGGCGGAAAGCTTCATATCATCCTCTCCCTTTGCGGAATTCGGTGGTGAAATCCGGGTCGTACAGTTTGGAACGCTCATACGGGCTGCTTAAAAAATCTCCCACCAGGATCAGCGCCGTTTTGGTGATATTATTTTCCCGCGCGGTCTCTTCCAATGTACCCACGGTACAACGGAACACCTTTTCTTCCGGCCAGGTCGCTTTATACACGATAGCCGCCGGCGTCTGCGCGGTATATGCCCCTTTGAGCAGCTCTTCGGTGAGCACGCCGAGCAGTCCGGTGCTCAAAAACAGCACCATGGAAGCTCCGTGTGCGGCCAGCGAAGTGAGCTGTTCCCGCTCCGGAACCGGTGTGCGCCCCGCCATGCGGGTGATGATAACGCTCTGGCTAACGCCCGGCAGGGTGTATTCCGCGCCGAGAGCCGACGCCGCACCGCAGAAGCTGGATACACCGGGCGTCACCTTCCAGGCGATCCCCTCCTGCTCCAGCACATCGATCTGTTCCCGGATCGCCCCGTAAAGGCAAGGGTCGCCGGTGTGCAGGCGGACGGTCATCTTCCCTTCCGACTCCGCTTTCCGGATCACCGAGAGCACCTGTTCCAGCGTCATTTCCGCGCTGTTGTAAATTTCACATTCGGCTTTGGCATAATCAAGCAGTGCGGGATTGACCAGACTTCCCGCATAGATGATGACATCCGCCTGCGAAAGGAGCTTTGCCCCCCGCACGGTGATCAGATCGGGAGCGCCGCTTCCCGCGCCTACAAAATGAACCATATTCTCATTCCTTTACAATGACAGTTGTGAAATAACCGGTCTCGCCTATATCAACGTCTTCCAGCGAAGGGTAAACCGTTTCATTTTCCATACAGCAGTTCTGCACCATGGCCGCATGTTTTAACAGCCCTTTTTCGTCCAACGCCTGCTGTACCGCCGGAAACGATTTTCCCGCTTTCATCAGCACTCTGGTACCGGGCAGCTCCAACGCGCCGCCAAGGTCCGCATATCCGGCCGGGATGATGTGAAGCGGCTTGTCCCGCTCGGTCAGGCTGGTTTTCAATGCCGCGGCGACCGCGCAGAAGCTGGTAATGCCCGGAATGATCTCACAGCTGTACCCACGCGCGGAGATGATCTCCATCACATAGGAAAAGGTGGAGTAAACTGAAACATCACCGAGGTTTAACATGGCAACGTCTTTTCCCTCATTCAGTTTTCGGATGATCTCCTCCGCCGCGGCAAGATGGCTTTCGTGCAGCTTCTGCTCGTCCCGCGTCATGAGGAAGGAAAGATAAAGGAGTTCTTTTCCGGAAAGGTCGCACGCGCCGGACGCAATATCCAGCGCAACGGTATTCCCGTCTTTTGTTTTGGGAACTGCCAGCACCGGGCAGCGGTCAATGATTTTCGCCGCCTTGATGGTGAGCAGTTCGGGGTCGCCGGGGCCGATGCCGACCCCGTAGAAAATTCCCTGTTTCATTTATCATAAGCTCCATTCTCTGCATAGTTTTTGAACATTGTCTGAGGTGTTTAGCAATCCGTAACGGTTGCTGAACCAGATCATCCCCACTTCCGCGCCCTCCGCGCGCCGCCGGACCGCACGCATGGCGCGCTCCATGAGCGAATCCAGCACCGGCCCACGCAGCGATGCGCTGTCCAATAGGGCAATGGATTCATCGGTCGTGTTGGAATCCATCAGCTTTCGAACAAGCGACGTCTCCGCCCCGGCAAGCGCCGCATGCGCCGCAAACAACTCCGCACGGCAGTCGGCGTACCGGGAGTGGGTGTTCATAATACCACCCGCTAACTTCACCAATTTGCCGATGTGCCCCACCAGCATGAGAGTGCGCATCCCGTTTGAAATGGCGAAGTCGAGGGTATCCCCAATAAAATTGGAGCATTTGACCGGCTGTACACCGGAAAGAGCGGGGTAGGTCTTTAAAAAATCCTCCCCGTAATTGCCGGGGGTGATGAGCAGCTTTTTCTCGCCGGCCGCCGCCCGCACCTCAATTTCGATGCGGATGGTGTCAACAAGCGCCTGCAAGCTCTGCGGCTCAACAATGCCGCTGGTGCCCAAAATCGAGATTCCGCCCACAATGCCGAGGTTCGGGTTGAAGGTCTTCTGGGCGACTTGTTTCCCGTCCGGCACCGTGATGACCGCCGCAAGCCCGCCCGCATGGCCGCATGCCCGCGCCGCCTCACGCAAGGCATTGCGGATCATCTCACGCGGGACTCGGTTGATGGCGGCGCTTCCCACCGGCTGTTCCAGCCCGGGGCGGGTAACGCGGCCGACGCCTGCGCCGCCGTCCACACGAAACTCCGTTTCCAGAATGCGGGAAACCTCCGCGCAGATCGAAAGCCCATCGGTCGCGTCGCAGTCGTCCCCGCCGTCTTTGCGGACGGCGCAGCGGGCGGCATCCCCGGTAAACGCCTGCTCCTCCGGGGAGACCTCCACCAAAAGCCCCTTTGGTGTGAGGAGCGAAACGGTTTTCGGCATCTCCCCGGTCAACAGCAGAAAAGCGGCGGCCTTTGCGGCGAGCGCCGCGCAGGTCCCGGTGGTATAACCGCAGCGCAGGCGTTTACCGCCCTGGGTGATATAATGTTCAAACGCCATCCGCTCCGCCTCCTTTTTAGCCTCTGCGTCCCGTTCAATCCTCCGCAAGCGCCTGCGCGAGGTGCTTAAGATAAAGCTCCTGCACCGGCTTTAATTCACCCAGTCCGCGGATGATGGTCTTTACCTCAAACCCGCCGCGGGCAAAGATATTCTTCCAGCTGTCCGGCTGATCGCCTGCCATATCGTTGTTGGCATGGTCGCCTGCTACCAGCATCATCGGAACCAGTGTGACCCGCGCTTTCCCGGTTTCCTTTTTCACCTGACTGCACAGGGTCTCCAGATCAGGGTAACCTTCCACCGTTCCCACAAAAATGTTCGCATGCCCCTGCGCTTTAAAGATATAATCCATCGCGGGATAGACCGCGTTGACATGATGCCCGGTGCCGTGCCCCATCAAAACGAGTACTTCGTCTTCTGCCGGAGCATACTCTTCCGCGATGATTTCCGCCACCTGCTGCATATCTTCCGTGGAATAGAGGAGCGGTTTGCCCATTCGGAAATGCTCAAACCGGTCGCGGAACGGCTCAGCGGCGGCACAGAGTTTGTCATATTCATCGCCGGGGATGAGGTGGGTCGGCTGTATGGTCACATCGGTCACACCATCCGCGAGCAGCTTTTCGAGCGCCTGCGCGGGCGTATCAACCACACGGTCGCGTTTTGCGAGCGAGCGGATGATCATGCCGCTTGTGTAAGCGCCCGCCACCCGGTAAGACGGATACGCCCGGCGCACTGCCTGCTCCACGGCGAGAATGGTTTTCTGTTCTGAATCCTCATGGGTGGTGCCGAAACTAACCACCAAAATTGCCTGTTTACACATAATACCCTCCATGAGCACTGCCGTATTTAAACCCGGAAAAGGCATGTTAAACCGGGCATAAAAAAGCGCCTTCCCACATGGGGAAAGCGCGCCAATTTGCAAAAGAAACCCGATTGAGCGGAAGTTGCTTCATTGGTCACACATTTCCATGCCAAAACAGTGCCAGTACACAAACGGCCGGTCTCCTGACTTACGCCCTGGCAAAATGCCGGGTGAGCGCGCCTTCTCGGGCAACTGCCCAATGGCTTGATGCGCGCACCGCTAAAGGCGGTCACAGTAATGGCGGTTGTACCGGATTTTCACCGGTTTCCCTGTTCCGGAAACACAAACCGGAACGCCGTTTGGTCGTTTTCATTGATTTTCTTTTATTCTACCGTTCACCGCAGGAAATGTCAATAAAATTACAGCCAAAGCCACCCGTTTTTTCCTACCATTGATACAGCTGGGAATACTGTTTAAAAGCTGTTCCCACCAAAAAGCCGCCGCCCATTTGGGGCAGCGGCAGAAAATCATTTAGAAAGGGCTTGCTGTGCGAGTTCCAGCAGATGAGAAATATCCTCTTTCGTATGCGCGTTGGAAAAAAAGACCGCTTCAAACTGCGACGGCGCAAGATGAACACCATGCGCAAGCATAAACTGAAAATAATCGGCAAAGCGGGCGGTATCGCTTGTTTTCGCGCTCGTGTAATCGGTCACCGGCGCACCAGTGAAAAACACACAGCCAAGCGAGCCGACACCTGTAATCTGACAGGACGCTCCCGTACGGGAAATGACCTGCTCCATACCGGTACGGAACTGTTCCCCCAGCGCGTTGATGTGCGCATATACTTCCGGATGGTCCTTCAAAATGGTAAGCTGTGCAAGCCCTGCCGCCATAGCAACCGGGTTACCACTCAATGTGCCGGCCTGATAAACCTTGCCCACCGGAGCGATACACTCCATGATCTCTTTCCGGCCGCCGTAAGCGCCTACCGGCATTCCTGCGCCGATGACCTTGCCAAAGGTGGTCAGATCCGGGCGGACACCGTAAAAGCCCTGCGCGCCGTCGATCTGCAGACGGAACCCGGTAATGACCTCGTCAAAAATAAGCAGCGCACCGTGCTCGTCACAAAGCTGCCGAAGCCGCTGTAAAAATCCTTCTTTCGGCGGGATGACGCCCATGTTGGCGGCGACCGGTTCCAGGATGACCGCCGCGACCTCCCCGCGGTTTTCACAAAGCAGCTGTTCCACACTCTGCGCGTCGTTGTAAACAGCAGTCAGCGTATCCTGCGCGCAGCCGCCGGGCACACCGGCGCTGTCCGGCACGCCGGCAGTCATAACGCCGGAACCCGCTTTGACCAACATCGCGTCGCTGTGGCCATGATAACAACCCTCGAATTTAATGACCTTGTCCCGCCCGGTAAAACCACGGGCGGCACGCACGGCGCTCATGACCGCTTCGGTGCCGGAGTTGACCATCCGCACCATCTCGATTGATGGGACAAGCGAACAGATGAGCTCCGCCATCTCCACCTCACGCTCAGTCGCGGCGCCGAAGCTGAGCCCGTCTTCCGCCGCGCGGATGACCGCTTCCCGGATATGCGGCTCATTATGGCCCAGCAGCATCGGACCCCAGGAGCCGATGTAGTCGGTGTAAACATTATCGTCCGCGTCCCAGACACGAACGCCGTCCGCTTTTTTCAGAAAGCGCGGATGGCCGCCAACGGCCTGATACGCCCGCACCGGGCTGTTGACCCCGCCCGGAATGCACTTTACCGCACGGGCGAACAATTCCTCTGACCTTGTCATCATCCAATCCTCCCGGAATCCATAAACGCGGCGATCTCCTTGGCGTAATAGGTTAACAGGATGCCGCACCCTGCGCGGTAGATGCTCGCCGCCGTTTCACAAATCATTTTTTCTTCCTCAATATAGCCCAGTCTCGCCGCCGCCTTGATCATGGCGTACTCACCCGAAACGCTGTATGCGGCAATCGGCAGATTGACCGCATCCGCCACCTCGCGGATGATGTCTAAGTAAGAAAGCGCAGGTTTGACCATGATGATATCCGCGCCCTCTTGCACGTCTGAAAGCGCTTCTTTGAGCGCTTCTTTCCGGTTGTGGTAATCCATCTGGTAGCTCTTGCGGTCACCGAAGGAAGGAGCGGAACCCGCCGCCTCCCGGAACGGGCCGTAAAACGCGGAGGCGTATTTGACCGCGTAGGACATGATCGGCACATTGGTAAAACCGTTTTCATCCAACAGTGAACGGATGGCGGCGACCCGGCCGTCCATCATATCCGAAGGAGCGACCATATCAGCACCCGCCTGCACATGAGAAAGAGCAGTTTTGGCAATGTACGGAAGGGTCTTGTCGTTGTCGACCATCTCACCGGTGAGGATACCGCAGTGGCCGTGTGAGGTGTACTCGCACATGCAAACATCGGTGATGTAATACAGTTCCGGCACCTTTTCCTTCGCCACACGAAGTGCACGCTGGATGATGCCGTCTTGTGCATATGCACCGCTACCGACCGGGTCTTTTTCATCCGGGATACCGAACAGCATCACGCTGGGCACACCCGCGCGGGCGGTCTCTTCAAGGGCGTAGGGGAGCATATCCACACTGTAGCGGTACTGCCCTTCCATGGAAGGAATCTCCTCTTTGATACCGGTCCCCTCTTTAACAAACAACGGGTAGATGAGCGAGGATTTATCCACTCTCGTTTCCCGCACCATGTTCCGCACTGCGGGGCTCAAACGCAGTCTTCTTGGACGATTTATCATATTTTCTGCATCCCTTTCTGATTCTGATAAAGCTGTGTAATGGTATCCGCCATGCTGGATAAGGTCGCCTCCGGCGATACCGTCACCCGCATGCCGTATTTTTTCGCCTCTTCGGCAGTCTGTTTTCCAATGCAGACCGCCTGGACGCGTGAAAAATCAAGCTCACGGCAGATGTGTGCAAATCCTTTGACCGTTGAAGCGCTGGTAAACGCGACGATGTCGCTTTCCGTGAGTTCAGGCGGTTCGCTTTCGGTAAACACCGTCCGGTAAACCTGTGCGGTATCACACAAAACGCCGTGTTCCCGCAAAGCGGAAACAGAATGGCTTTCGGTGTTCTCCGGCACAAAGGCGAGTACCTTTTGCCCCTGTCGGATAAGCGGCGCCAGCCCTTCAGCGAGCGCACCGCCGTTAAACTGCGCGGGGCGGTAATCCACCAGCAAACCGTGCGCGGCAAGCGCCGCTTCAGTGGCGGCTCCCACCGCCGCCAAACGAACGCCGGACAGACTGCGGATGTCAAGCTTCCATTCCCGCATCCAGCTAAACAGAGCATCCACCCCGGCCGCGCTGGAAAACACGAACCATGCGTAATCCGAAAGGCGGTCGTTCAGCCGTTCTAAATCCGCACACGGACAAAGCGGTTCGGTGCGGATGGCAGGCAGGTAAAGCACCTCTGCCCCTCGCTCGTACAAAAGCGCTCCCAGACCGGACGCTTTGTTCTGCGGGCGGGTCACCACCACCCGCGCTCCGCCGAGCGGCCGGTCCTCCGCCCAATGGAACCGTTCGGCAAGCGTACAGACCTCACCGACCACGATCAGGCCGGGGGTGCCGATTTGTTCGAGCTTCGCAAGCTCCGGAAGTGTTTCAAGCGTGCCAACCACCCGGCGCTGGGCAAAGGTCGTTCCCTTTTCCAGCACGGCAGCTGGTGTATCGCTCGGTTTCCCGGCCCGAATCAAGCCGGAGCAGATGTCCGGCAGAGCGGAAACACCCATCAAAAAGACCAACGTCACCTGCCCCAGAGCGACGAGCGCGGCGTAATCCACAGGGGTATCATCCCCTCGTTTGCGGTGTGCGGTGACAATGTGAAGCGACGGGGTAAAATCCCGGTGGGTGACCGGTATCCCCGCATAAGCAGGGACCGAAAGCGCGGAAGTGATACCGGGAACCACTTCAAACGGCACGCCGTTTTCCACAAGCAGTTCCAGTTCTTCTCCGCCCCGCCCAAACAGAAACGGGTCGCCGCCCTTGAGCCGCACCACCCGTTTTCCGGCAAGCGCCTGCTCAAGCAGGATCTCGTTGATCTGCTCCTGCGGGACCTTATGGTTTCCGGAAACCTTTCCCACATCAATACATTCCGCGTGCTCCGGGATCATCTGCATAATGCCGCTGCCGACCAGATGGTCATAAACCACCACATCGGCTTGTTCCAGCACCGCTTTCCCTTTTAAGGTAAACAGGCCGGCATCCGAAGGGCCGGCGCCGACCAACCAAACTTTTCCTATCTTCATTCGACCTGTCCTTTCAGCCGGATGGCGAGGCGTTCCCCGCACAAAGCGGCACGTTCCACCGTATCGGTCATACTGCCGAGCGCCTGGCGCCCGGTCTGCGGGTCGACATACAGCCCGGTCAGCCGCAGTTCGTGGCCGTTCACCTGCGCAAACGCCGCGATTGGGGAAGAACAGCCACCGTCCAGCGTGCGCACAAAACCACGCTCCGCCATGGCGGCCGCCCGGGACGCGGGATCATCCGCCGCGGTGAGAAATCCGGCGTCAAAATCCCGCCGGCACTGAACCGCAAGAATCCCCTGCCCGGCGGCGGGAAGCATCTCCTGCACCGAAAACGGGCGGGTAATGCGGTGAGATAACCCGGCACGCATCAGCCCGGAAGCCGCAAGCACGAGCGCGGAACACTCGCCCCGATCAAGCTTTTCCAGCCGGGTAATGATGTTCCCGCGCATGCTATGGACCGCAACGCCCGGAAACAGTTTTGCCAGCTGAATCTGCCGCCGCGCGCTGGATGAGCCAATGACCGCAAGCGGTTTTTCCGGGTCATGGCCAGCGGCGAGAACAAGCGCGTCGCGCGGGTCACCCCGTGTGCTGTAAGCCACAACGGGAAGGTCCGGATTTTCCTCCATGGGCATATCTTTTAAGCTGTGGACGGTCATATCCACACGGCCGTCCATCAGCGCCTGATCCAATTCCTTGACAAACAATCCTTTTCCGCCGATCTTGTCAAGGGTCTTATCCAAAATCAAATCGCCGGTGGTTTTTAAGGTCACCAATTCAAATTCCAGTTCGGGATGCGCCTGTTTGAGCGTATCCAGAACGATCTGTGTCTGCATGACAGCAAGTTTGCTGTCACGGCTCCCAACGCGGATGGTCCGCATGCGGGATTCCCCCTTTATATCCGTTACTCTTCCCGCGCAAACGCTTCCAGCAGTGTGCGGATCCGTTCGGTCGCCCGGCGCGCAAGGCGATGATCCCGCCCGTTTGCCGTAACGCCCGCTGTGATTCCACTGCCCATAGCGATACCGGGAAAGAAAAAGTTACATTCCTCTTTGCAATCTGCCGCATTATAAAACGCACCGGCCTGAGCGGCCTGCCGTACTACGGTATGATTGACCGCGCGGTCATTCGTCGCGGCAAGGACAAGCGCACAGCCGTCCTCATCCCCCTCGCGGTACTCTCTTTGCTCCAGCCGGATTTTCTTCTGATCCGCCAGTTCAAGAATCCCCGGTGAAACAGCCGGTGCGACCACTGTGAGCGAACAGCCGAACGGCAGCAGGGCACGCACCCTGCGCTCGGCAACAGCACCGCCGCCTACAACCAGCACCCTGCGGCCGGTCAAATCAATAAAAAGCGGAAAATAATTTTTTCCCATCTCGTTATTCCTCCGAAAAACGATCGGCGGAAATTTCCAGCGCACGCAGGCAGGCCTGCCACTGGTCCCGCTCAAGACTTTCCTTTAACCCGAACAGCAGTTTTTCCACCGATTTCTGCACCGCCTGATTCACCTGCGCTTGCAGAGAAGGGACATCCATCTCGCCGGAAGCAAGCCGGCGGTAGGGCTTCATCAGCTTGGCGGCGGCAAGCTCCGCTGTTTTACGTGCGGTATCCGCCACCATGGGAACAAATTCCCGGAAGTAATACCAGCTTTCAAAATCCACCGCGGCTTCATCCAAAAGAGCATTGGCGGCAGCCAGCGCTTCGGGACTGCAGGAGGGTTCGCCGCCCAGCGCATCCATATCATACAGCGTCACACCCGGAAGCTGCCCGGCGGCGGGGTCAATGTCACGCGGGACGGCCAGGTCCACCAAAACACAGCCAGGGCGCACACCCGCTTCTGCCAGCGCCTGCCCAGTCAGGGTGTGATGCGGGCTCAGCGTTGCACTGAAAATAAAATCCTGCTGTGCTATGTAACGATACCGCTCCTCATACAGCATCACGCTGCATCCCGCCGGGATCACCGCCTGCGCGCGTTTGTACTGGCGCAGGGTCATCAGCACCTCACATCCGCGGCGCACCAGCAGTTCGCAGGTCATCCGCCCCATTTCCCCGTTGCCGATGACCAGACACTTTTTTCCTTCCAGGTTTCCATACCGGCGTTCCAGCAGGCTGACAGCACTTTCCGGCACCGAACGGTCTTTCGCCGTGAGATGCACCTGTGTTTTGACCCGTTTCGCCGCCGCAATGGCAGTACGAAAGAGGGTTTCCAGCACAGGACCGGCCGTTTTCTGCTCATGCGCGGCCTGAAGCGCTGTTTTTAGCTGAGCGAGGATCTGATCTTCACCAAAAATCTGGGAATGCATGCCGCAGCCCAGCTCAAACAGGTAGCGCACTGCCTGTTCCCCGGAACGGGCGGTAAACCGGCGCCTGCATTCCTCCTGCGGATGGCCGGTCTCTTCGGCAAACACCGCAAACAGCTCTTCGCGAAGCCCGCTGCACCAAATTTCGGTGCGGTTACAGGTCGACAGGACCACGCAGCCCTCCGCGCCGTGCAGTTCGGTCACCGCTCGGGCAAATTCTGCGGCACGGGAAGCGGTAAAGGCAAACTGCTCCCGCAGTTCAACACTTGCGCTCCCGTAATCAATGCCGATCATTGAAATATCCATTTTTCTTATCTCCCAACCCAGCATAATCAAAATTACTATACCGCAACCGAACGGATTTTGCAATGTAAAATCCTGTTTTTCGACCGATTGTGACTTTTTATTTCAAATCGGCACAGGCCCTTGAAAAAATATTTTTTCACAGAAATATCACAAATTCTGTTTGTTTCCTTTTCCTTCCGGTGGTATAATAAATATATTCCCAATGGTTATGATAATGTCGTGACGTATAACATGAATGGAGGGTATACAATGAGCGAGCACAGATTCTTTATTTGCAAACACTGCGGAAACATCGTTGGTTTAATTCATGACGCGGGAGTCCCGCTTGTCTGCTGCGGCGAAAAAATGCAGGAACTGACCGCAAACACCACTGAAGCGGCACAGGAAAAACACCTTCCGGTCATTGCGGTTAATGAAAACCTTGTAACCGTCACCGTAGGCGAGACCGCACATCCAATGGCGGAGGAACATTCCATTCAGTGGATTTATCTGCAAACCAAAAAAGGCGGGCAGCGAAAAGCCTTAAAGCCCGGCGAAGCACCGAAAGCTGTATTCGCTCTGGCAGAAGATGAGCCGGTCGCGGCATATGCTTACTGCAATCTGCACGGACTCTGGAAAACAGAAATTTGACTTACCGCGGCGCCTTTTCAGACAAGAAAGGGCGCCTGTGTTTTTATTGGGAGGAATTTTATGGCAATTGAAAACCGAAAGGTTGTTTTGATCGGCACCGGTATGGTCGGCATGAGCTACGCGTACGCCCTGCTTAACCAGAATGTCTGTGACGAGCTGGTGCTGATCGACCTAGACAAAGAACGCGCGATGGGAGAAGCGATGGACTTAAACCACGGGCTGGCTTTCTCCGCTTCCAACATGAAAATTTACGCGGGCGATTACAAAGACTGCGAGGACGCAGGAATCGTCGCCATCTGCGCGGGAGTGGCGCAGAAGCCGGGTGAATCCCGCCTTGACCTGCTTCAGCGGAACGCCGCGGTATTCCGCTCCATCATCACGCCGGTGACCGAATCCGGCTTTAACGGCATCTTTCTGGTGGCGACCAACCCGGTAGACGTTATGACCCACATCGCAAAACAGCTGTCCGGTTTTAATCCGCGCCGGGTGCTGGGGACCGGCACCGCGTTAGATACCGCGCGGCTGCGTTACCTGCTGGGGGATTATTTCGGCGTTGACCCCAGAAATATGCACGCCTATGTCATCGGCGAACAC
Source organism: uncultured Oscillospiraceae bacterium (assembly GCA_900552945.1). Classification (GTDB taxonomy): domain Bacteria; phylum Bacillota; class Clostridia; order Oscillospirales; family Ruminococcaceae; genus Metaruminococcus_A; species Metaruminococcus_A gallistercoris. The sequence goes on along the minus strand of USBI01000018.1, from coordinate 17,584 downwards.
GGCGACAGTGAATTTGTCCCCTGGTCGCAGGCCATGCTGGCGGCGAAGCCCATTCTGGATATCTGTGAAGAATCGGACGGGCGCTGCCGTTACAACGACCTTGAACAGATCAGCGAAGAGGTCCGGGGCGCGGCACAGAAGATCATCAAAGCAAAGCACGCCACCTATTACGGCATCGGTATGGCGATGGTGCGGATCACCAAAGCGGTATTCGGCAATGAAAACAGTGTGCTGACCGTTTCCGCCATGCTGTGCGGCGAATATGGAATGAACGACGTTTACATCGGCGTTCCCGCCATCATCGGGAGAAACGGTGTAAAAAAGGTACTGGAGCTTTCGCTTGCTGAAGAAGAAAAAGAAAAGCTCCTTTCATCCTGTAATGTTTTAAAAGAAGCGTTTGACGAACTGGAACTGTATTAAACCTACCGGCCGGGGTATTCCTTTCAGAGGGTACCCCGGCTTTTCTACCGCAAAGCAGAAGTGGCCCCTTAAAAATAACACGATCCCAGAAAAAAGCGAGCAATCGTTTTACAATTCTGTTGACTTTTGGAAGCGGGATTGACAGGCTTTCTTCACGGATGGTATAGTGTTCGTATTGACGGCACAGTGTTCATGAAGTTCGCTGTTGTTTCAAAAGAAGCAGGCGCCGGCATATTTTTCGGGACAAGGTCCCCACACAGACTGCACTTACTTTTATTTCACGAAGACATTGGTTTATCACGAAGATATTCCCATTTTTGCAAAAGGGGAATATCTTTTTTCTTTTGCAAATTTTCAGAAAGGCACAAAACATGAATCCACACAAACCATTCAAAGCATGGGGAATCCCTATCTTAAAAAAGACGATACAGCTGGTCGTCACCCTGTTTCTGCTTTCACTGGCAGTGTTTTACATCTCACGGCTGGCGCCGGGCGACCCATTGCGCTCCTACTATGGGGAATCGGTAGAACGGATGAGCGATGAAGAACGCGCGCAGGCCGAAGAACGGCTGGGGCTCGACGACCCCATTTACGTACAGTACGGGCGCTGGATCTCCGAAGCGGTACAAGGCAACTTCGGCATCTCGTTCAAGTACAAGCAGGATGTTATGCAGGTAATTGGCAACACATGGGGCAACACCCTGCTGCTCGGCGGCTGTGCTTATTTGATCACCTTCGGGCTTTCCCTGCTGCTGGGCATCTTCTGCGCGCTGAAGGAGGACAGCTTTGCCGACCGGATCATCTGCAAGATCGGAACAGTGACCAACACTATCCCCTCTTTCTGGGTGGCGCTGGTGCTGATCCTCATCTTCAGTGTCTGGCTAAGGCTGCTGCCTTCCAGCGGGGCTTATGCCACCGGCTCTCCGAACGACATCCTCAGCCGGATCACCCACCTGATTCTCCCGCTCACAGTGCTCATCCTGAGCCATTTATGGTATTACGCCTACATGGTGCGCAACCGGCTTCTGGAAGAACTCAAGCAGGATTATGTCCTGCTCTGCCGAGCAAAGGGGCTCAGCCGCAGCCAAACAGTATGGCGGCACTGTGTGCGCAACATCCTGCCGGCATTTTTCAGCCTGATGGCCATCTCCATCCCTCACATCCTGGGCGGAACCTATATTGTAGAGCAGGTCTTTTCCTACCCGGGCCTTGGAACCCTCTGTTTTGAAAGTGCAAAATATCACGATTACAACATGCTGATGGTGCTGTGCCTCATCACCGGCGTTGCGGTGATCCTTGCAAATATGCTCTCTCAAGCGGTCAATCACTGGATTGACCCACGGATGCGGCAGACCGGAAGGGGGTTTATGCGGTGAGCTTTCATTCAACAAACCAGACAACAGATGTTTCGTCTTCTGCTCAAACACAAAAGCCAAACCAGTCAGAAGCCAGCACCCCTGCAAAAGAGCTGTTCCGCATGGTTGGGATTCTTCCTCAAACAGACGACCGGCCGCCCGAAAAACGCAGGCACGGACGGCCTCCATGGGTGGCTATCATCCTGCTTGGTGTAATTTTGCTCGGCTGTCTGTTTGCCGAACTGCTCATGAACCACGACCCCGCTTATCTGGATCTGGAGCACATCTCCGCGCCGCCTTCCGGCAGCTTCTATTTTGGAACCGACCCCATGGGGCGGGACATCTTTTCCATGATCTGGTACGGCGGAAGGATCTCCCTGTTCATCGGGCTGTTTGCGGCGGCGCTCTCAACGGTCATTGCCATTGTATACGGCAGCATCAGCGCAAGCGTGCCTTCTTTTGTTGATGACGGGATGATGCGCCTCGCCGAGCTGATCATGAGCATTCCATCCATCCTCATCGTCATTTTCATCCAGGCCGTGATTGGTCAGACAAACCCGCTTTCAATCGGGTTTGTCATCGGCATCACCAGCTGGATGAACATGGCAAAGATCGTCCGAACCGAAGTGCTTCGCTTAAAACAAAGCGGCTACGTGCAGGCGGCCCGCAGTATGGGCGCCGGCTTTTGGTATCTGCTCATCCGGCACCTCATTCCCGGGCTGTTTCCATCCATTCTTTTTATGATCGTCACCAACATCGGCACAGCGATTGGAACAGAAGCAACGCTGAGCTTTCTCGGCATCGGCCTGCCGGTGGAAACGATTTCTTGGGGAAGCATGCTCTCCCAGGCGGACCGGGCGCTCATGAGCGGAGACTGGTGGGTGATTCTCATTCCCGGCACCTTTCTGGCTGTCACGCTGGTCTGCATTACTGACATTGGAAATTATATACGAAAGGAAAACAACCGAACATGCAGCAATCTTTAAAAAAATATTCTAAAAAAGTTCTTGCGGTTTTGATTGCCGCACTGCTCTGCCTCGCTTTCCCGCTCACGGGATGCACCGGAGGGGAAGAAACCTCCACGCTGGTTTACGGAAGCGGCGATTACACCAGCATCAACCCCGCGCTGTATGAGCACGGCGAGATCAATCTCCTCATCTTTTCCGGACTGACCGCGCACGACGGGGATAACAACATTGTTCCCGCACTGGCCAAAGACTGGAGCTTTGACACCGAAACCAACACCTACACCTTCCATTTAAGGGACGATGTAACCTGGCACGACGGGGAACCGTTTACCTCTGCCGACGTAAAATTTACACTGGAAGCGATTATGGATCCGAACAACGCTTCTGAGATCGCCTCCAACTACGAAGATATCACTGCCATTGAAACGCCGGACGACACCACAGTGACCATCACGCTCAAAGCTCCCAACGTCGCTATGCTGGATTATCTGACCGTCGGTATACTGCCCCGCCATCTGCTGGAGGGCAAAGACCTCATCACCGATTCCTTTAACCAGAACCCGGTGGGCACCGGCCCATACAAGCTGACCGCGTGGGATCAGGGCCAGAGCATCACGCTGGAGAAAAACCCGGATTATTACGGCGGTGAGCCGAATATTGATAAAATCATCTTCAAAATTGTCGTGGATGAAAAGACCCGTGCGCTTCAGCTGCAGTCGGGTGAGCTCGATCTGGCCCAGATCACTCCGCAGGACGCACAGCAGTTTGAAGGAGACGACTCCTTTGCCGTTTATGATATGAAAACCGCAGACTACCGGGGTATCCTCTACAACTTCAACAACGAACTGTTTCAAAACAACCGGGAACTGCCGAATGCGCTGAGCTATGCCATCGACCGGCAGGCGATCATTGACAGCGTACTGCTTGGACTCGGCGAAGTCGCCTATTCTCCGCTTCAGGCAGGGCCGTATAACAACCCGAACATTGAAAAATACACCTACGACCCACAGAAAGCAAAAGCTGAGCTGGAAGCAGCCGGCTGGACGCTTAACAGCGATGGCATCTACCAGAAGGGCGATACGCTGCTCCGCTTTACCATTAACTGCAGCGAGGGCGATCAGGTGCGCATAGACATGGTGAACATCTGCGCTCAGCAGCTGCGTGAGATCGGCGCTGATGTGAGCGTGGCGGTTTCATCAGAGATCGACTGGGCCGGTCAGGAAGCTTATCTCATCGGCTGGGGCAGCCCGTTTGACCCGGACGACCACACCTACAAGGTTTTTGGGACCGATAAAGGCGCCAATTACAGCGGTTATTCCAACGCCGAGGTTGACGAACTGCTCACCAAAGCCCGCGAAACAGATGACAACGCCGAACGACTCGCTTATTATCAGCAATTTCAGGAGGTGCTCGCGTCCGACCTGCCGTTTACCTTTATTGCCTATGTAGACGCTTTGTATGTCGGCGACGCGTCAATTAACGGAATCACGCCGGACACGGTGCTCGGCCACCACGGTGTGGGAATCTTCTGGAACGTTGCCGAATGGACGCTTGAATAAACCTGTAAATATGAAAAGAAGGTGATCTCATGCAGGCGGATGGAGCTTTTTCCCCGTCCTCACAAATAAATGAACCGCCCGTTTTGGAAGTGGAACATCTCACCATCGACTTTTTCACCGAACGGGGCGTTATTCACGCTGTGCGGGACGTTTCCTTCTCGCTCCGCGCGGGGGAAACACTCGCGCTGGTGGGAGAATCCGGCTGCGGAAAATCGGTGATCTGCAAAAGCATCCCCGGCATTCTCCACAGCCGCGGGAAAATCACCGGCGGGTGCATCCGTTACCGCGGGCAAGAGATCTCAAACCTGACCGAAAAGCAGCTTCGGGCGATCCGCGGCAAAGAAATCGGTATGGTGTTTCAAAACCCCATGACCGTATTCGATCCCACTGTAACAGTAGGCCGACAGATCGCCGAAGCCGTGCTGGCCCACGGAGAAAAATGTTCCAAAAAGCAGGCTTTGAAGCGTGCGGAAGAACTTCTTGCCATGGTAGAGATCGAGCGACCGGAAGAACGGGTGCACCAATACCCGCACGAGTTTTCCGGCGGGATGCTCCAGCGCGCGGCCATCGCCTGCGCACTCGCCGCTTCGCCGGGGCTGCTCATTGCCGATGAGCCTACCACCGCACTGGATGCGACGGTGCAAAAGCAGATCCTAAGTCTTTTAATCTCCCTGCAAAAAAAGGCTGGGATTGCCATTCTCTTTGTCACCCATGACCTAAGCGTTGTGGCACAGATCGCCCACCGAGTGACTGTTCTGTATGCAGGAAAAGTAGTGGAGACCGGAACCGTGCAGGAAATATTCTACGACCCGAGACACCCCTACACATGGGGGCTGTTCGCTTCTCTGCCCTGCGCGGAAGGGCAAACTTCTGTGCCAATGCCCGGAACGGCACCGGACATGCTTCACCCTCCGCAAGGGGACGCGTTCGCGCCCCGCAACCGGTTTGCGCTGGAGATTGATTACAAAGAGCAGCCGCCGCTGTTTTATCTGGGCGGTACCCATTACGCAGCCACATGGCTTGCTCACCCGAACGCGCCGGAAATCAAACCGCCGGTGCACATTCAAAACGGAAGGATTTTAGTGGATGATGTCTATGGAACAAACGGAGAACATACTAAAGCTTGACCGGCTCACCGTGCGCTTTCACCCCAAAAACGCCGAAGCTGTTACAGCGGTGGACGGCGTTTCGATGCAGATCCGCCGGGGGGAGATCTTCGGGCTGGTCGGTGAATCCGGTTCGGGAAAATCCACTCTTGGCCGAACCATTGCCGGACTGTACCATCCGGAATCCGGCCAGTGCCGTTTTTTGGGGGAACAGGTGCAGATGATCTTTCAGGACCCCGCTTCGGTGCTGAGCCCGCGCAGGACCATCGGCCAGAGCATTATGGAGCCGCTCGTCATCCGCCGTGCGGGGACGCGGGCGCAGCGCAAACAAAAAGCTCTGGAACTGCTTCATCTGGTCGGGCTTCCACAACGCACCTTCTATGAAATTCCGTCCGATTTTTCCGGCGGCCAGCAGCAGCGTGCCTGCATTGCCAGAGCGCTCATTTCCGAGCCCGATTTTCTCATTGCCGACGAGCCGGTCGCCTCGCTGGATGTATCCCTTCAGGCGCAAATCGCGGAGCTTTTACGCGCGCTCAACCGCCAGGGAATGACCATCCTGTTCATCGCACACGACCTGTCTCTCATCCGCAGGCTCTGTGACCGAACGGCAGTGATGCGCCACGGAAAAATTGTAGAAACAGCGGATACAGCCGAGTTGTTTTCCCATCCTCAAAACGATTACACCAAACAGCTTCTTCATTCTCTTCCGGTGCCGGACCCCGCATACAGCGAACTTTAAGCAACACAAAGGCTTTGGAAACAAACTTCCAAAGCCTTTTTCTGTGGATACTCCGGCTGCTGCTTTACTTTTGCGCTGTAAGCGGGTATAATGATGTTGCATCAATGATAAGGAAGGGTATGGGAAATGAATATATTGGTAGTGGGCTGCGGCAAGGTCGGTTCACGGCTTGCCACTTCTCTTTCGCAGGAAGGTCATGACGTTTCGATTGTCGACCGAAGGGAAGAAAACTTTGAACTGCTGGGAGAGGATTTCAGAGGCTATACAACCGCCGGCGTTCCGATCGATCAGGACATTCTGCGCAACGCGGGAATTGAAAACTGTGACGCGCTTGCAGCGGTCAGCCAGGATGATAACGTCAACATTATGGTATCTCAGCTTGCCCGGGAAGTATTTCACATTCCGCACGTTCTCGCCCGAATTTATGACACCAAGCGGGAGGACGTTTTTTCTCATTTCGGCCTGCACACTGTCTGCCCAACAAACCTTACGGTAGAGGCAGTCCGCTCCGCGCTTCTGGAGCAAGATACTGTGCGAATGGTCAATCTTGGCGCTCATACCATCAGTTTTCACTGGTTTCCGGTGCCCAAACGCTTTATCAACCAGAGCTGTGAAGATGTTGACCAGATGCTGGCGGACAACGAATCACTTTTGGCTATACAGCATGCTGACTTATCCATCAACATTGCCGGAAAAAAAGATATGCGGCTCGCCGCGACCGACACCATGATCATCGCGCGTGTAATTGACTGACGGAGGAAAAGACAATGGATGTAATTGTTGTGGGCGGCGGAAAAGTAGGCTATTATCTGGCCAAAACGCTGATCGAGCACGGGCACAATCCCACCTTAATCGAAATTAAAAAAAGCCTGTGCAGTTTTATTGCAAATGATTTGGATATTCCCGTCATATTCGGGGATGGCACCACGCTGGAAGCCTTGAGTGACGCAGGTGCTGAAACAGCAGACGCCCTTGTGAGCGTGACCGGCAAGGATGAAGACAACCTCATCGCCTGTCAGCTTGCGAAAAGCGTTTACCATGTGTCAAAAACCATCGCCCGTGCAAACAACCCCAAAAACGCCGGTGTTATGAAACAGCTTGGAATTGACATCACGGTTAATACAACGGATAACATCGCACGGAGTCTGGAACGGGAAATCGATATTTCAAGAATGCGCCAGATCATGACGCTGCACAAAGGTGAGGTTTCTATTGATGAAATCACCCTTCCGGATCACGATTATCCGTTTGCAGGCAAACAGCTTTCCCAGCTTCGCCTGCCTGAAATATTCGTCTTCATTTCCATTATTAGAAACGATCAGCTCATCATCCCGCGTGGTAATACATTTCTGGAATGTGGTGACCGCATTATGGTCCTTTCCCCTACCAACAGACTGCACGAACTCAAAGAATTTCTTAAACTGTAAATCGATGTATTCCACTAAATCAAGCGCCCTTTTCGGAGTGGTTTATTCCACTTTCAAAAGGGCGTTTTTGTTAACTGTTCTGCCTCAGACCGTTTTCAGCGAATATACCCACAAACCCCCAAAAACAAAAAATGTCTGCAAAAAACCGCCTTTCAAAAGAAAGGCGGTTTAAAAATTTATGTTGAACCTGCTTTTTATTCGTAATTACGCACCAGTGCAATGACCTTTCCCAGAATGGAAAGCTCGTCCGTAAAAATAGGATCCATAGAAGAGTTTTCCGGCTGAAGGCGAAAATGCCCGTCCTCTTTGAAAAAACGTTTGACAGTAGCCTCATTGTCAATAAGCGCCACAACGATCTGGCCATTTTCCGCAACAGGTGTGCGCCGGACGATCACAACGTCGCCGTCAAATATACCCGCTTCAATCATACTGTTCCCGCGGATGTGAAGCGCAAACAGCTCTGCGGGATTGCCCCTGTAACCGGAAAAAGTAATATAACCGTCAATGTTTTCAATCGCGGTGATTGGCTGCCCCGCAGCGACCGTTCCCACGACCGGCACCGATATTCCCTCCGCAGAAGCCAAGCGGAGGGTACGCTTGCGCCCATCCTGACGTTCCAGATACCCTTCCTCGATCAATTCATTAATATACCGTTGAACGGTCGAAGTGGATTTAATATGCAGTTCTGTACAGATTTCCCGCACAGTAGGCGCTCCTTCATTCAAAGCACGCCCTTGAAGATATTCCAAAATCAGCTTTGCTTTTTCGTGCAGCACATTTTCCACCTCTTTCAACGCCGTCTGACGTTCAGCGATACATAAACTAATTTTATTTTACAAGCTACCACCGCGGATTGCAAGGAAATACGAAGAAAATTCACAACTGCTCTTCAAACTGTTTTAAAAGTTCCACGGTTTCCTCCAGCGGAAGGGACGGAATCACATAACGTTTTCTTCCTTCCGAAAAAACATAAACAACGAGATTACACGTTTTGCTGAACTTCTGCCATATTGACTGACGAAGTTCCCAACGAACCACCCTGTTTTTCCGAACCATTACCGTAAAAAATCCAAACCGCTTCCCCGCCCGAAGTGTAAACTGGCCGTTTAAAAAAGCCACACCTGTGTGAAAAAACGCCGCCATACGAGCGAGGAACCACCAAAGAAGAGAAAGCTCCAGCATCGCTCCCAGAAAACGAAACAATTCAGCAAAATTAGGAAGCAAGACAGAAGCGACAATAAACACCACCGCGCTGCCCGCCATGGAAAGAAGCGGAGGAAGAAGAAAACGTGAGATGCTTCTGCGTTTTGGACAAACCTGATTTTCTTGAGGCGGATTCCATTCTGGAAGGATGTCGCCCAAAAATTTTACAAACATTGGTTTGCGCAGCGCGGGAAAAAGAACTGCCAGTTCATTTTTCCCTTTCCCATACCCAGCGCAATGTGCAAACAACGAATAAATTCGAAACATACGGGTAAAAAGCGACTGCTGAAGCTCCAGGCAGTTTATCTTGCTGACCTGAAGGAGACAATGCCTGAGAGAAAAAAGCCCGCACGCGATTTCAACCGAATTTCGCTCACGCGACACGGAAAAACGCATGTTGCGAAACAGGTTCAACAAAAAAGATATAAGCCAGCCCAATAAAATAAGGATTGCAATGAATACCGCGAAAGGAGGAACCCCAAACGCAAACGCTTTTGCTGTATCAGTCAACGTTTTCAAAAAATAATCTTCTATCTCACGGCCGAGAATCTTTCCTGTTTGAACCACCGCAGCCGCTGTAAACACAACACCAGCTACTGTGCGGGACGAAACGAACGAAAGCAAAGCCACATATAATCCTCTGGAACGCCATTTTTTTCTGCGGATACGCCTGCCCGCATTTGCCGATAATCTATCGGACGTTTCCCCGTTCAACGCCAGAGCCGTCATATCAAAACGCGCGGCATGCGCCCGAAACAATTCTTTTCTGGTACGCTTCATCACCGCTTCAGCGGCACTACGTGACAGCAAAAGCGAAAAGTCAAACTTCCAACGGTTGCCCGCATTGGAATCCAACCGCAGGCGCACCGCACGGATCGGCCGATAATACCAGGGTGACTCAAGAGAAAGAGTCGCGGTTTGAGTATATGGAACCACAAAACGAATCCGGGAGAATATCCCCTTTTCAATCAGAATCCCTTCTGTGGTACAGGAATAATACACCGCATACCAACGCAAAAATGCAAAGCCGAATATTGCCGCCAAAACAAGCAGGTCAAACCATACACCACTCAGCCACGCCCAAAGCCCGCCGCGAAAGGTCAGCAGTCCGCGCACAAGGGGCAGCAGCAACAGCCAGAAATAGCCCGAAATGTATTCCAGTATTTGAATGGGATGGGTATGCTCCATTACAGGCTTCATCTGTTTCATACCTCACCGCTCTCCACGCAATGCTCCAAAAGAGAACGCTGAAGCTGCTGTGCATCCTGTCTCTCCAAATGGAACAGGGCCAACGATGCGCCGGGAACATTACAGCGCACACTGGCAACCCGGAACAGCGCAGATAACGGGTCTTGTATAAGATGCACCGTAACCAGCTGATTTTTCGGCAAAACCTTTCTTTTATGAAACAAGACACCGCCTTCGTAGACGATTTTCTTATCATCCAATTCCACACCGACACTGCGGTAAAACAACGGAAGATACCCCAGTGCGAACAACAGGTACAAACCAGTGATGCTTCCAACCAAAAGATACCACAACCAGGTAAACGGTACAAAGATAACATAAATCACAATGAGCAACGCTGCCAACAGCAAAAAAAGCAACGTTTCCCATAAACAAAGTGCACGAAATGGCAGACGCGATTTCCGCATTTCCATATAGACCGCCTCCCTGCATACGAATCAATTTAATCATAGCATACCCCAAATCACTTCACAAGAAGCATGCTGTCATTGTATGTCCTATAAAATAAAAATACAATAGGATTAAAGAAAACAGCGGAGGAAACAAAATTGAACAACACAACTCCAGTTAAAAACATGGATTCCATGTTCGGCGTATATGATCCACATGATTGTGACGAGCAAAGCAACGCAGATGAAACCGCGCGAATGCTTCAAATCACCAAGCAAATCATCGAAACCCGTCTGAGCGAAAGGCAGCGCCAAATTGTTCACATGTATTTTTACGAAATGAAACGGTCCTGTGACATTGCGAAAGAACTTGGCGTAAACCGGTCAACGGTATCCAGAACGTTATCGCGCGCATTGAAAAATATTAAACGGTATACTGAGCTATACGACCTATATAAACAGCAGATTATATAATACTTTTTGTATTATCGTTTAACAATAATACAAAAAGTACCTTTATTTATCAAAATTCACGCTGTTTTGACACAAAAAATGAGTTTTTCTTGCTACATCCATCTGATGGTGCGCAGGTTTACGATATAGAATCATCGGCATCATTTCTTTTTTCGGCTGCGACAGTTCTCCTCATAATGGGGTCAATGTAAATTGTTTTTACTATACAGACAATCAGATGGAAAGAGCACAAAAATCGGCTGTGAGGATTCACAGCCGATTTTTTTAATAAACCGAAGTTCCACTGTAATAATGGGTCAAAATTTGTTTATAGGAATAACCTCCCATGGACGCATAATAATGCGCTCCCCATTGGCTCATTCCAACACCATGCCCATAGCCATATGTCGTAAAGATAATGTTATTGCCGCTGACTGAAACATCAAATTTATGACTGCGCAGAGTCGGCAGACCGGAACCTTTCATGATTATGGTCTGTATGTTTCGCCCGGTTACCTTGTAGGTCTTTCCGTTATAGGTAAATGTGCTGTGCCCCCCAATGGTCATATCGCCGTTGTAACCGCCCATTGTGGTAGACACCAATTTGAACCACTGAGACGGGTCACCGGTCAATTCGATCCCCGCATTCTGTTTGACCATTGTCTTGACCTGATCGACTGTATAAACCGTCTGATAACCCCAGTTCGGATCATAGGAATCGTAAACGCTTTCCACCGAAGTAAGATAAGGCAGATATCCGCCCCAAACTTCCCTGGAATCCTCTGAACGGCCGCCCATAGAGGCAGTGTAAGCCGCATTAATGACCTGACCGTTATAATACACCATTTCACTGGAAACCGATTCAACCAGCGACTGAATTCTCGCTGTAGGAGTCCGCACCGCAACAACTGGTGCTTTCCCAATGCTGTTTTGGTATTTGATATAGCTATGTGTCGCGACAGCCTGCGCTTTGAGCGCTTCATCTGCAAAGGAATTGTCCATTTCCATTGCCACGATTCGCGGGAGAATGTCGTTTACTTCATAAATTCCAACTTCCGGTTCGCTGGATATTTTCACGATCAGCGTTTCTCCCGTTGGAGCCGGCGGCTGTGATTCAGAAGAACTTTCCGTACCTGAACTGCTGCCTGTTGTTTCTGAACCGCCCGAAGTGGAGGGCTCAGGAGAGCTGTGCGAAGAGGAGGTAGACGGAACAGACGGCGAAAGATCAGATGGTATCGTTACCGTTGACGAGTTTGAAGGAACAACCGATGGAGAAACGATTGCCGAAGTTTCCCCAGATGAAGAAACCTGTGACCCCTCAGCCGAAACAGATGATTCCCCCTGAGACGATTCCAACAGATCCTCCGGAATATCCACCACGTCGCCCTGACTCACGACCCCAAATGTACCGGAAGCAGATTCTCCATCCGCCGGATCGACCACCAGAACTGAATCAGCGGCAAAATAAGCGCTCGCGGTCAAAACACAGCCGGCCAGCGTAACCGCCATAACGCATACCAGTAATTTACGGATCAACTGTTCAACGCTCCTCTCTGGGGAAAACGGCTATGACGCCGTGTAAAACACATAATTCGGATCAAATTCCCGGTAGGTACCCCCGAATTTGTCAATGTAATTCTGCGGCAGGTACTGGTTCGGATTCTGGCGTGCTGCACTCACATCCACCTCACTGCTCTCGCCTTCCCTCACCATGCGGGCAAGCAGGACAATACGGCTGTTGTCAAAACTGTTGTCACAGGTGGAAAGCATGAGCAGCTTATCATTTGCATTCACATCCACACCGGTGGTGAAGAAGGAACGCTGCATCGCCTCATTGAGCAGCGCGTAAAATTCCTCATCCGTGCCGTCAATGAACATGTGATACGGGAACGAATCCTCCAAAGACATGTCAGCGTTCGTGAAAAACATACCGATAATCTTCCAGTCGTAATCCTGATAAACCGTGTTGTAATGGATCACCGGATGTTCTTTGTAATACTCCACGCTTTTGTAATTGACAATATCGTGGAACATGCGCCCGCTGTTTAAGTTATGTGCATAAACAACGCTGTTGCGCGGCAGGGCGTCTGGTGAAAAGCTGCAGCGATAATCCAAAAACGGCGTACCTGAACTGTTCCAGCTTCCGTTGAGCGTATGGGTCAGGTAATAATCATTGTCGTAAGACTGAACGACCGGATAATTGATAGCAGTCCCGTCAATAGAAATCCAGCCGGAAATACGCTCATTAATCCGGTAGAGTTCAGCAAATTCCTCCCGGTAACCTTCCGGCATCACCACTGGTTCTTCCTGTGGTTCTGTTTCCGTTTCTCCACTCATTACCTGCTGATAAAACTGATACTCACCGGCAGCCTTCCAGTCGTTTATATAATAATCCAGAAGCAGCCAGCCGCTGACCAGGAAAACGACCAAAAACACCAGAAATACAATCTTGAGCACAACCGTTTTTCCGGTATCCCCTTTCCAGGGAAACAACCAGCGCGCAAGGCGATAAAACACATTGTGCTTTTTCGGTTTATGTCTTTTTGTATTAGGATGATGCTGTTGAAGCTGATTACCCACGCAATACCTCCTGAGTTTTTATAAAATCGCTCTGCGAATCATATCAAGCGCCGTCATAGCAGACGCGTTGCGGATGCTTTCCCGCTCGTCGGCGCCGCTTCCACGCCCATAACCGAACTGATACCGTTTGGTCACGGTTTCTTTTCCTTTGCACGCAACGGAAATATACACCGTACCCACCGGTTTTTCTTCGCTTCCGCCGTCCGGACCGGCAATCCCGGTGATGCCGACACCGATATCCGCTCCGCTCGCGCGCAGGACCCCTTCGGACATAGCCGTAGCAACCGGTTCGCTCACCGCACCATAACGGGAGAGCATCTCTTCGGGAACCCCCAGCAGCGCGTGTTTGATGCGGTTTGCGTAGGTGACAGCGCCATATTCAAACACAGCGGAAGACCCCGGAATGGAGGTGATGCGCTGTGCCAGCAGTCCGCCGGTACAGCTTTCCGCCGTTGCGACTTTCAACCCTTTTTCCATCAACAGCGGTACCACCACCTGCTGAAGATTATCCACATCTTCCCCGTAAACGGTATCACCCAAAATGGAGTAAATCTCATCCACGACCGGTTTGAGCATTGCGGACGCCTGTTCCCGGTCATCCGCCTTCGCGGTCACCCGAATGAGCACCTCGTTCGGTTTTGCATACAACGCAACGGTCGGGTTCGCGCCGTCCAGCATCCGGCCGAGTTTCACCTCGACCAACGACTCTCCAACCCCAAACACACGAAAGCTGCGTGATACTAAAACCGCGTCGGACAGCTTTTGCAGGTACGGATACGCTTGTCCTTCAAACATCGGGATCAGCTCTTTCGGCGGACCCGGCAGAAGAACAACGACCTTGCCGTTTTGTTCAATCGCCATACCCGGCGCAGTGCCGCGGTCATTCTGAAAAATCGTCGCACCATCCGGCACCATCGACTGCTTTACATTGTTCTGGGTCATCTCTCTACCCATCCGGTCGAAGAACGCCTGCATTCTTTCCAGCGCTTCTTTATCCTGATGAAGCGGAATCCCCATTACCTCACAGACGGTCTCTTTGGTGAGATCATCCTCCGTCGGGCCAAGTCCTCCGGAAAGGATAACAATATCACTGCGGTGAATCGCCTGCTCGATCACAGCATGCAGCCGGCCGGGGTTGTCTCCCACCGTCGTATGATAAAACACGTTGATGCCGATCTCTGCCAGCTTCTGTGAGAGATACTGAGAATGAGTGTTTACAATATCGCCCAACAGAATTTCTGTTCCCACGGCGATAAGTTCTGCGTTTTTGCTCATGGATTTTCGCCTTGCCTTTCACGGGCGCGCTGCCGCACCCGGTCCTATTTCGTTATGGTTGTGGATAAATCATTTTAAAAGTAATGCCGGAGATTGCCTCATCAATGAGCGGAGCAAAATCATACGCCTGTTCCGCTTCCTCAATCTGCGAAAGCTGCGGACGTGTTTTCGGGTGTTTTGGAGTAAATACGGTACAGCAATCCTCATACGGCAGAATAGAAGTTTCAAAGGTATCGATCTTCCGCGAAATTTCAATGATCTCGTTTTTGTCCATTCCAATCAGCGGACGGAACACCGGCATATCGCAGACGGCATCGGTACACGCCAGCGCACCGATGGTCTGGCTTGCCACCTGCCCAACGCTCTCACCGGTGATGAGCGCCTGCATGTCGTTTTTCTTTGCGAGAGAAAGGGAAATACGCATCATCATCCGGCGCATAATAATGGTGAAAAATTCTTCCGGACAGTTTTTGCGAATCTCTTCCTGAATGCGGGTGAACGGAACCACATAAAACGGGACCCGCCCCAAATATCCGCACATTTTTTCGCAAAGAGTCTCTACCTTCTGCAGCGCACGGTCGCTGGTATACGGCGGCGATACAAAATGGATGGCAGACACCTCAATGCCCCGTTTGGCCATCATATACCCGGCGACCGGGCTGTCGATCCCGCCGGAGATGAGCAGCAGCGCCTTTCCGCTCGAGCCAATGGGCATGCCGCCCGCGCCGTCGAGCTTTGCCGCGTGGACGTACGCACCGAAATCGCGCACCTCAACCGTCACAACAACATCCGGCTCTTTTACATTTACTTTGAGGTTGTGGAACCGGGAAAGCAAAACACCGCCCAGTTCCGCTGAAATCTGCGGCGAAGTCATGGGAAAGCTTTTATCGGCGCGCTTGGCTTCCACCTTAAAGGTACGGACATACGGAAGAAGATCGGACAAATAATCGACCGCCGCCTCTTTGATCTTTTCGAAATCCTTTTCCACGACACGCGCTTTGGAAAGCGCGGCAATGCCGAACACCTTTTTCAGCCGTTCGAGCGCTTCGTCAATGTCGTAGTCATCCGACTCCGGTTTGACGTAAATGGTGGACTGCGCCTTCTGCACCTTGACCTTTCCCAGGTCCTCAATACGGCGGCGGATGTTTTTGATGAGAATATTTTCAAACGTGGATTTGTTCAAACCCTTTAACGCAATTTCACCATCTTTGATGAGCAAAATCTCTTTCATGACGTTCTCCTTTTTATT
Organism: uncultured Oscillospiraceae bacterium; assembly: GCA_900552945.1. Taxonomy (GTDB): domain Bacteria; phylum Bacillota; class Clostridia; order Oscillospirales; family Ruminococcaceae; genus Metaruminococcus_A; species Metaruminococcus_A gallistercoris. Next base: position 1,613 of record USBI01000018.1, on the reverse strand, counting down.
TGATGCGGATGAGGGTATCCAAACCCGCGCGAATGCCGTCTGCCAAAGCGTCAATGTCTTCGGGCGAGGTCATCGCACCGAAACTCACTCGAATGGCGGTGTCCGCCCGCTTGTCCGAAAGTCCCATGGCTTTCAGCACGTGGCTTTTCTCCCCTTTGGAGCATGCGGAACCGCTGGAAACGTAAACGCCCAGGCTTTCCAAATAGTGGAGCATGATTTCCGAACGGATTCCGTCCACCGAGAAATTCAAAATATACGGCACAGCGCCTTCCGGCGTGTTGATCTGCACTTCCGGCATTTGGGAAAGTCGCTTGCGCAGGTGCGCGTTGCAGGCTTTATAAGTTTCATCGTGTTCCTGCCGGTGGGAAAGATACCACTCCACTGCGGCGGCAAACGCCTCGATGAGCGGGACGCTTTCGGTACCCGGGCGGATGCCGTGCTCCTGCCCGCCTCCAATGGCAAGCGGCGTCACGCGCAGTTTTTTACGGATGTACAGCGCACCGATCCCCTTTGGGGCATACAGCTTATGCCCGCTGACGCTGAGCAGGTCAGGGCCGGCAGTCTTTATGGAAAACGGCAGTTTAAACGCACCCTGAACCGCGTCAACATGAACAAGCGTTTCCGGGTTTTTGCGACGAACGGCTCGGATGATCTCCTCCACCGGCAGACGGGTTCCGACTTCGTTGTTGACCAGCATGACCGAAACCAGCGCCGTGTTTTCATCCACCGCGTCATAAAACTGCTTCGGGCTGTAATTCCCGCTTTCTTCCGGCTTGAGAAAAACCGTCTGATAGCCACGTCGGCCAAGCTCTTCAAACGGGCCCAGAACAGCCGCGTGTTCGATTGCGGTCGTAACGACCTTTTTCCCTTTTCGGGGATTCGCCGCCGTGCTCCCTAAAACAGCAAGGTTGTTCGCTTCGGTCGCGGAGCCGGTAAAATACAGGCAATCCGGCTCACAGTTAAGCGCGCGGGCGATTGTTTTTCGGGCGATCGCCACCCGGTTTTCCGCGTCCAGCCCAAGCCTGTAAAGGGAAGACGGATTGCCGTAATGCTCTATCATTGCCGAATAAGCCGCGTCTGCCGCCGGGATGCACACCGGTGTGGTCGCAGCAAAATCCAGATAATGTTCCATGTTTTTCAACACTCCTCTAGTCAATCAGTATACTATATCTTTTTTATAAAATCCAGTTTTGATTCGCGGATTGCTGGATAAATAACCGTTTTCCGGCAAAAATAGCAAAAAAGAAACGATATTATCCGAAAGGCGGAATCTTGTATGGAACACAGACTTTCAAGGCGTGCGCTGGTGCGCATCATTGCGTTCATCACAGCGCTCATTCTGGCACTGGCTGTTTTTGCCGGAATCAATTACGCAGAAAACCAGCAGCACAAACGGGCGCAGGAATATACCTACCTCGGAGCGGTCGAAGACCTGTACACCTATCTCAGCAGCATCAACAGCTCTCTCACCAAAGGAATGTACTGTTCTTCTCCGGAGATGCTTTCCAGCCTCGCCTCTATGCTGTGGCGGGACGCGGGTTTTGCCAAAAACAGCCTGGCGCTGCTGCCCATCAACTATTTCTGTCTCTTATACACATCTGACGCTGCCGACG